>CAZFNA010000020.1:0-27111 GCA_964520465.1 uncultured Pseudomonadales bacterium
ATCGAACTCAAGCTAGAGCAGCCACTTGCGGCTTTGACTTTTTTAAAAGAACAGCTTGAAGAAGAAGGTATTGATGTTGACGCCGAAATTTCTGCCCTTTGCGATGAGGACGAAACGATTTAATTAAGGCCTCTAGTATGGAATGGATTTTAGGTACTCTTATTCTGATCCTCGGTATCGTAGCGATTTTCGTTATTTACCTCAGTGAGCGAATTAGTGTTTTTGAAACTCTGCTGGGAATCAACCCCAAAGTCACAGGAGAGAAATTAGCCGCGCACGTTCACTTTGGACCCAACCCATTTGGAGATTTATCGGGCGAAGATCTCTGGAAAGCAATGTCTGGTGAGTTACTTAAAGATCATGATATTGATTTATCTGAACTTGATAAAAAAAGACCGCGGTTCGAATTTGTACTATCAAAACATCTTGAATCATTGATAAATGAAGGTTGTTTCGATGCGCGCAACCACGAAAGATCCGATGCCAAATCAACACTTCGAATTCCGATGCTTCGTGGATCTGTCGAATCATTTATTCCATTTGCTGAGGCTTCTAGGCTTTATGAGATAGGCCAAGAAATGGTGAGTCACCCTGATCGGCAAGAAAAATTAAAGCAAGAAGTTACAGAAATTATCGAAGAGATATTTAAGAAAGTTGCTATCCCAGTACCTCCTGCTTTAATAACGTCGATGTTTGCAGTAATCGATCCCGAAACGGATAACATTGAGACTGCTGATTTATTAGCAGACGATTTAATTAATGAAAATCAACCAGCTCTCCCTTCACCAGAGAAAGCTGACAGCCAACCTCTAAAAGAAGACGCGCCGACCTAATTTATTTTCTCTGGAAGCGGTAACGCCGCATCTGGGTTTGGATAGCGAATAATTACTTTATCACCTTCAGACTCTACAACTTTTTCCGGCTTTTTAGTGCTGCCATCGTTAGCCTGAAGAACCTCCAAATATCGCTCCCGTTGCAAAGTAACTAAAGCTTCAACGTCCTTATTTAACTCAGACACGTTCTCAATTTGATCTCTAAGAGAGCCCATTTGACCAGCAAGGCCCTGCACCGATTTTGCCATATCTTCTGTGACTTTCATTTGCGACTGTAATTGGCTCTCCACATCCGAAACTCGTGCCGTGAATACCTCACTCTGACGACCAACAGACTCAGCAGTCTTGGCTGGCACTTCGGTTTGGACTAGTTGCAAAGCCTCGCCTAAAACATTTATTCGTTCGGTTAACTGATAGGTTCCGTCTCGGAAAGTTTCCTGGGTGATACGTAGCTGATCAATCGAATCTGTGATCGTTGTAAATTCGTTTAGCGATACATTCATCTCGACGACTCGTTTGCCAACAGCCATGACCATGGATTCAAGTTCTCCAGTACGCGCAGACAGTTGGGCGGCCATAAATCCGAAAACAGCTACCGAGATGAACAACATAGCCCCTCCAACACTCAAAACGATAGTCGATATTCTAGCGCTTCTATCAGCTGTCTGAGTAAGCCGACCAGCGGACTTAACCAGATTGCTGGTAGAAGAATTTGCTGCTGAAGAGGCACGGGTAGCAGCCTCAGTAGAATCTAGGACTGACCCAATTAAAGTCTCCATAGACTCAACAGCCTGAGAAACTGTCTTTTCTCCGGCCTCGTGAATCCTTTCTATACGGACCTTTACTAACTCATCAGCCAACCGAATTGCATCAGTGAGACCAGCGTCAAGGGGCCTCTCGCTAGGTCCTCCTCTGTCCTCGGCAGAATCATCTAATTCAGAATCCTGAGAAGGCCCGGTCGCATTCAGATCTGCTTCAAAGTCACCCTCTACATCAAATGTTTCATCAACCTCAAACACATCATCTAAGGAGTCGTCATCGACCTGATCTGTTTTCTCGGTTACTTTCTTATCTTCTGACTCTTCACCGTTACTCATCATGAATTCTCCTAAACATCCTAAGACTCTTCATCCGCATCTAATTGATTTACCTCACCACACAATACAGCGACTAGTTCGGATACATTATTGGCCGCCTGCAGTTCCTTTTCGACTGAGGACCCCGAATCCTGAATTCTAACCAAAAGTTCGCGACTTAGTGTCGAAGGTCGCCACGGCTTTAAATTCCAACTGACAAAAGTCATTGCTGAGACAGCTGCTAGTTCTGCCTTCAAATCAGCTGAGCTTCTCTCATGAGCAACGGAACCCTTTGCAAGATTCGTCTCTCCGAATACGTGGTCTCCTTTCGATACCCTTACCATCCGATCATAAATATGATCGACTGCAGTCTTTTCCCGAGGCTCCTTTACTACAGGCGGGTGCCCTGGAAGAGTATCAACAACAATCTTTTCCGACTCGTCACCAGAGTTCTGTCGAAATAGTTCATCACTTGCCATTTTTAATCCTCTATGGAAACTATTTGCTGCAATGATCTTGCCGTTCTAACCCAATAATCGGCATTTTGATCCATTCCTTGAATATAAGCCCTCACATCTGCGCGCGTCTGAAAAGGCCCACTCACAACCGCATAGCGCTTGGCATTGTTAATGGAGACAGGAATAACAATGGCCCGATCCAGTCCTGTTTGCTGCTGCCGCCATTCTGTAACTCTCTGTTGCGAGGCCAGGACTATATGTTGTATGAACTGGCTAGTAGGGTCGGCATTCCGAACTTCCGCTAAAACCAGTTCAGAGGTGTCAGAATTTTCTAACGGTTCAGCCTCGCTGGTTAACACTGCTTCATCACTCAATTCTAGTGATGTATTTAGGTCAGACTCGGAACTCAATTCATTCACTCCGCCGTCTTGGCTACCAGTCACTTCAGTTGGTTCTACTGATGGCTCAACCGACACAAATTGATCGCTCATCGCTGCGGCTGCGCCTTCAAAATCTTGATTTTCAACTAACTGCCCCGGGTCTGCGATCTCTTTGACTTCGATCACCCGCTGCTTGATAGGCTCGATTAACTTAGGACTCACCTCAGAATCCGGAAGAATCGATTTCGGCAAGAAATCAACGTCTTTATCATACGCTGCATCGACGACTGAGCGACCGCTATCGTCAGAATGAAACACTTCGGTGTCAACGCCAAGCAGTGATAATGCATGACTCACATAACGACCGACTTCAAAATTGATTATTGAGGCTCCAGCACCTGCAACCCCAATGAGGAGGACAAATATTAAAAATAAACGGCCTTTGCCACCAGAAGATCTTGGCTCTGGTTGCTCATCAAAAAGCGCCTTTATGTCCTCCGCCTCACGCTCACCCGCCTCAGATCCACTGCCTAGAGCGCGGATTGCATCTAATTGCAAGGATGCTTGGTTTTGATCAAAATCAAAACTGGGCTCTAATCGATCAGCCAATGCTTGGTTAATTCTCGATAAGACTCTCTCAACTTGGAACTCTAAACCCAACCGCATAGAGTCTCGACGCATGATCATCTGTTCGTCCGGTGACGGAGGCACTACTTCCCAACGGACCAGTTTTGACCCCAAGCGTTCCAGCACTCGTTCCATATTTTTAGGGATGTAACCGACTAAAAATACAAGACGAATATTCAACCCTGGGAAATCTGATATCAAGCGCATCAGTAACGAAAGACTTTCGTTATCCGCAGAACTGAGATCATTTACAACGATTATCCTTCCTGCGGATTGATGCTCCTTTTCACCTCGCGCCTGATCGACAGATACATCATTTAATAACGCATTAAAACGTGCAATAAATGAATCTGTACTAGCGGGCATGAAGGTCTCTACAGCAAGCCCTGAACGCATCTTAAGTCGATTTAAAAATATTTTTCCGTAATGGTCAATAGGACCATCAAACTGACTTGTCATGACAAAATGGAGGCCATCATCTACTACTGTACCAAACAGCCTTTGCATCCGGGAGATATCACTCTCACGAAAAAAAATCTCTCCATTTTCTAGAAAAAGACTGTAGCCGGGGCTCTCTGTCTGATCTTGCGTCACTTACTCATCCTCTACTAACTCAGGTTACCATCCGAATCAAAGCGATACTGCTCTGGTATCTCAGGATCTGGAACGCCTGTAGTTTGCCCGTCTCGACGTAAACTCGCCAGACTAAAGACATATGCAATAACTTGAGCCACTGCATAATATAATTCTTCAGGAATACTGTGATCTAGATCTGTTGTGAAGTACAGCGCTCTTGCAAGCGGTGGAATTTCAACTTGCACAACTCCGTGATCTTTAGCTTCATTTCGGATGCGCAACGCCACATGATCAAGACCTTTGGCTACAACAATTGGAGCTCCATCTGACTCTGGATCATAAACCAACGCAACCGCAAAATGCTGCGGGTTGGTGATAATGACGTCAGCATCCTTAACCTTATCCATCATTCGTGCTTCAGCCATTTCACGCTGCTTCCGACGGATCTGCGCTTTAACTTCTGGTCGACCTTCCACGTCTTTGAATTCGTCTTTAATCTCTTGTTTTGTCATTCGCATCCGCTTTGTAAATTCAAAGCTTTGAAACGGAACATCAATCATGGCGATGACCACAAGAGTCAGGGTAACAAGTATTGAAGTCACGCCCACCATATGGCCAGCAGATTCCATTGCTGGTTCAAAGGACATAGCCGATAACACGATT
Organism: uncultured Pseudomonadales bacterium; assembly: GCA_964520465.1. Classification (GTDB taxonomy): domain Bacteria; phylum Pseudomonadota; class Gammaproteobacteria; order Pseudomonadales; family Litorivicinaceae; genus HIMB30. Next base: position 4,614 of record CAZFNA010000020.1, read on the forward strand.
AGTTCATCTGAAAAATCATAAATCATATATGCGAGCGCAGAGGCGACAAGACCGAACTTGAGAATCGACTTAACCAATTCCACCAATGATCGAAGTCCAAACATTCGCTTAAATCCATTCAGTGGATTCAGCTTGCTGGCTTTTGGTGAAGCAGCTTTCCAAGAGAAGTTCAAACCCCCCATTGCCGAAGATGCCGAAATAGCAACTATAAAAGTCAGAAGCAACACAGGAATGATAAGTATGAAGCTATTTATCCCAATGTCATAAAACTGTGACAGGCCCAAGTAGGGAGAGAAAATTTCCCGCCTTTCAATAACTAAGCCAGCAGCAAATAATTTGGAAAAGCCATCAATCAGCCACCCGCCTGTAAGAAATAAAAATGTCATTGCAGAAATCATGACCGCAGCAATGCCTAGCTCTTGCGATCGGGGAACCTGCCCATCTTCACGGGCTTTCTGTAATCGTCGTGCCGTGGGCTCTTCTGTTTTTTGGTCTTCGTCTGCGTTATCTTCAGACATTAGAGCACCCCAGGAACCTGAACAAAGTTTTTCACTTGCTCAACGCCCTCCATCCACAACCACTGCATTCGTGAGCCTATCCCAGCAAGGGATAGGATAAGAACCGCATAGCCAGTTAAAAAGAAAACGGGAAATCCGACAGCGAAGATATTCAGGCTAGGGGCAGCCCTCGTTATCACCCCAACCCCAATATTGACTAGCAGCAAGGCGACCATAATTGGTAACGCTATCAAAACTCCACCAATAAAAATCATCGCACTCCATTCAATTAAATCCCCAAAAGTACTCTGCCCAATGAAAGCAATACCGACCGGATATGTTTCGAAACTTTTCAGCAAAATCCCAACGACTAGCATGTGTCCACCTACACCCAAAAAAATGAGTGTCGCTAAGATATTTAGGAACTGGGATATTAACGGTACATTACCCATTCCGGGATCAACCATAGTGGCCATGGCCAAGCCCATAGAGTTCGATATAGCCTGGCCGCCTACAATCACAGCCGCTGCAACGATCTGAAGAAAGAATCCCATGGCGATTCCAATCAATAACTGGTTGAAAATTTCCCGAAGACCCTCTGCTGAGATTGGATCAATGAATGGCCATTCAACTAGTGGGTAAATTAGCAAAGTGAGCAATAGGGTGAGGAAGATACGTATCCGAACGGATACAGCGTCTATAGATAAAATCGGTACCGCTAACAACATTGCACCAATTCTTAGAAAAGGCCAAAGAGCAGTATAAAAACGCTCCACTAAATCAGCAACAAATAATTCCAACTGGTCTCACCTACATAAAAAACGTCGGGATACGCTCAAAAATACGGCGTGTAAAATCTACAATAATTGAGATTTGCCAAGATCCTAATCCCATCATTACCAACACAAGAGCACCAAGCTTTGGGATAAACGATAGTGTCATTTCATTAATTGAAGTAGCTGCCTGAATAATGCCAATGACTAAACCCACAATAAGAGCAATTCCAAGCATAGGCGCCGCAATAATAACGGCGACCAATAACGCCTCTCGTCCTAAATCGATAACTGCTGCAGTATCCACAAATACTCCTTAAGGCATTACAAAACTTGACGCTAAAGAACCCATAACAAGAGTCCATCCGTCAACTAGAACAAACAACATCAGCTTGAATGGCATCGAAATCATCATAGGTGATAGCATCATCATACCCATTGACATCAATACACTTGCCACAATCAAATCCAAAATCACAAACGGGATATAAATCATGAATGCAATCATAAATGCGCTCTTCAGCTCAGATGTGATGAAGGCTGGCGCTAAAATCGAAAACGGGACATCTTCTGGTGCCTCAATCGCATCTAATCCCGCGATTTGTGCAAACATCGAAATATCTTCCTGCCGCGTTTGATTCAACATAAATCCCCGAATCGGTATCTCCGCAGCTCCAATCGCCGCATCAATCGATATTTCATCATTGATATAAGGGAATAATGCTGTCTGATATACGGCATCTAATACTGGAGCCATAACGAATAGTGTCAGAAATAGTGCTATCCCCAATAACACCTGATTAGGAGGTGTTTGCATTGTACCCAGCGCCTGCCGCAGGAGTGATAGTACGATTATTATTCGAATAAAAGATGTCATCCCAAGCAGTAAGGCTGGAAGTAATGACAGCAATGTCATTAATGCTAAAAGTTGAAGGGTTAAACTATATTGAGTCGCACCATCTTCTTCCGTGACCGTCACGATTGGTAATGTTTCAGCAGAAACAGAGGAGATATTTAGGATCAGCATACAAATCAGAATCAGAAATCGTAGATCAGAAATAGATCTGATTAGTCGTAATAAATAGTCACCAATAGAAACGCATTGTCTAATGAAAACCTTGCTAATACGTTGCTGTCGATTAAGTGACATTAAAAATACCCATAAATTCAATTGCTTATGCTTAATAAAAAAGCAAATTTGTAGAACAATATGAGTACATGCAACTACAGTGCCAGACTAGGCACTTAACAGTTACTTGTTAAGAGGAATGCCTTATAGCTTATTCAGCCGTGTCGCCGCGATTAGCTCCAATACGCTCTAGAGCATCGCTAAAGGCTGCACTGCTTTTTGGCACCCCTTGTTTCTGAGACCATTGGCCCAGTGCTGAAAAACCCTGAGGCGAGCTGCCGACCAGAAAGCATTGCTCATCACAGTGAATCAATAAAATACGCTGCCTCGCACCGATCGCTTGTGATTCAATAATATGAATGGATGCTTGGCCTCCCTTTTTTTGAAATTGCATACGGCCATATCGCTTTAGCATCCATAACGTCGCGACAACAAGCCCAATGACCAACAAAAAACTTGCGCTAAATGAAATCCAGTCAACATACTCCACGCGCTTTCCTTGTTTAGTTAGTTAGAGATTTTTAATCCGATCCGCAGCAGATACAACTTTTGTTAGACGAACGCCATACCGCTCGTTAACCAGGACTACCTCACCTTGAGCGACAACCGTATCATTTACAACAATGTCCAAAGGCTCGCCAGCTAGACGGTCTAGCTCAACAACGCTACCTTGTGTCAGTCGCATTAAATCTCTAATTTTCAATGATGCTCTACCAACCTCAATCGCTAATGTGATTGGGATATTCTCAATCACCTCGCGGTTCATAGATTTCTTAGGCACATCAGATTCCGTTGTATTTTCAACGGCATCATCATTTTCTTTTTCTGCATTCTCTTCCACTTCAATTTCGCTCACAGCTTTCCCCTGTCAGTACTAAATTATTCATTTGAATCATCTGGTTTAATTGGATTTTCGATTCGGATCCCCACCTGAGTTCCGTGCGTCCCCACAGCAACTTCATACACCGGGACCTCGTTGATCAGCAGTCGTGCATAATCAGGCTTCTTGAAGAATAAAACTTGACCTTCCTCTAGTGCCTCGAATGATCCTATCGGGATTTTAACGTTCGCTAGCTCAACCTTAGCATTTAAGGGCGCATCGCCTGCAGCCAACTGCATATTTTGGACCCACGCCTCGTCATTCACATCATCGCTCTCTCCAGTTCTTAGTCGACTCTTGAGTAACTCGCGATGCGGCTTCACAGCTGCGTACGGATATACGATATCGATGAAGCCATTCACATCTTTGCCCATCTCAATTTCAAATCTCGATAAAATAACCAAATCGTTTTCATCTACAATTTGTGAAAATTGCGGGTTAATTTCAGATCCAATCACTTCAATTTGCATCGGTAGTAAGGGGGTCCAAGCTTCTTGCAATGACCCAAACAACTGATCCAGCATCAGCTTAATGATACGACTTTCCGTTGGAGTGAATAGACGACCTGGAGGCAAAGTACCAATTCCTCGTCCAAATCCTCCAAAAAAATTATCAAGCGCTGAAAATATTATGTTTGGCTCAATTAAAACCATACAAGAACCACGTAAAGGATTAGCTCGAATCGTCGTTACCGACAACGGTGGCTTAAGATCTGGCAGATACTCACCAAACTTTACGATCTGCGCTTTTATCAGATTCACACGCGGACTAGTCCGCAAAACGTCGAGCAGCCCAAGACGAAACATACGCACAAATCTTTCATTGACCATATCAATTGCTGATAAATTAATACCAATAGCTGAATCTTCAGCGGTCAAATCGTGCTTTACAACATTTGCATACACATTTATCCCTGTATCGACTTCTATCTCGCCAGAGTCAACGCCAGAACTCAGAGCGTCGAGTTCTTCCGGAGTTAGTGTTGTATCAACCACACAACCACCCCTCTACTGCACAATAAATTCAACAAAATAAACCTTCTCAATCCCGCCAAAATCCTCAGCCTCTTCAAGAGTTGCATTTATCGCTATTCGAAAATCTTCAGCCAAATTTATCCGAAAATCTGTAGTCGCCAAGTCACTCTCAGTCACTTGACGCATAATATCTAAAACATCTGATCTCACTGCGAATATATGCTTTTCAATATTTGCAATCACTTGCTCATCATAATGCGTCATTATCGCCATCTTTATCTGCATGACTTTTCGAGAGCTTTCAACGTTTGCTAGAAACTCTCTATCTAGCTCATAATAAACAGTCTCAAACTTCTCGATTTCTGGAGCCTCTAGCTGTATTTTAGCTGGTTGTTGTGAAGCTTCTTCCGCAGCTTGAGAGGCTTCTGATTCCAGTGCTTGTATTTGCTCTTCTGCAACTTCTTTTGCCCCCGGATCAAAAAAACCCGTGAAATAAAGTGTCAAACCAATCGTCAAAATCACCACAAAAACCACACCGACAACTAAAAAGATGATCTTTAATAACCCTCCCTTTTTGCCCTGATCTTGCCCATCACCTTGTTCTTCAGCCATTAGTAAACCCCTCTAAACTCGAATATCTAGACGGCCAGAATTGATCTCGCCATCCGCAATCTGCTCTTGCTCTTGATCTGGCTCCAAGCCATTTTCATGAGCACCTTGTGATTCGTTAAAACTGTCTGGATCCGAACCACTTTTAGCGTTCCCTGTATCAGAATCCTGTGATAATCCAGAATAAGCAACATTAATGCCACCTTCTTCGAACCATTGTTTCAATCTAGGCATCGAGTCCATCAACAGATCGCGCGTGGTGGAATGCGTTGCGCGGAAAGTTGCCTCGAGCCCTCGCTCAGTCATTTCCATATCCACCTTAATACTTCCAAGCTCAGATGGATGAAGCGTAAGGTCAAGACTCCAGCTGCCCTTACCCAACTGCGCTGTAACTTGCCGGGCCACAAAGGTACCAAGCCGATCAGTCAACTGCTGCAAAGTTTCTGCTCGACGCAGATGCTCGGTTACAAACTGGCGAAAATCACGCGCTTGTTCTTGTGGAGGGACACCATCAAACTTCAATCTATTTGCATTTGAAAAAAGTGATGGCGATTCATTTTCCCTGGAGGATGAGGATGAAGCATCTCCAGAATCTTCCGGCAAATCGACTTCCAATAGTTCAGCTAAATTCAGGGTATCCTCCACGGGAAGACTTTTGCTATTTGGACTGTTTAACAGATTCCCCGCGTGGCTCTTATTCGCAATCACTTCAATTACCAGCGATGTTTTACTGGCAATTTTATTCAACTGCAACTGATCAACAAGACCACGGGTCAGTATCTCGTATTTTAATTCCTTAGGTGATAGCCGATCGAGAATTTCTTCGCTTGATTTGGCGAATGTCGCATCAATACCCTTCGTCTTCAACCAATTGTCTGTGGTTGTTTGAAGTTGTCCTGAAATAGCTTCGCCTTCTGACAAATCTCTCGAAGACTGCGTTAGGAGTGATGCTATCTTTGAGCGAGAAAAACCTTGCTCATTCATAAAGTCCAAAAGCGAATCATCCGAAACTTCGCCTTGACCTAGAACTAGATTAATGTGACCTGCCGACTGAACTATCGTGTCACTGGCATCGGGTGGATTATCCCATTCGGTATCAACGTTAACCATTTCCTTCCCGGTCATTTCGGCCCCTGCCTCCGGCAATTTTTTGCCAGTTTTCATATTTTTTTCCGCACTAATGCGATCGACAAGTGTCGAAAAAACAGATTCCGCTGAATCTGTATATTCGGCCTTACATTGCGCATCAGTGCTATTTTTAGACGAAGTGGCGCCATCATTAAGCCTTACTGGAATATTAAGAGCTTCAGGCATGTGTTTTCTATCCTCGCCTCACTTTAAACTACCTAGAATTAAAGCAAGGATTAAGCCAACTTATTTTTTGTCTTAAATCGTCCAATTGAAAAATCATCCAAAATTCGAGATTCATGACGGATGAGCTCATCTGCGAGCGCTTCATTTTCATTATCGACAAGTAGCTGAAATTTGCGTCTCTCGTGCTCAATATTCCGAACTAAGCTCCTGTAATGCTGTATGTCGCGCTCAAGGCGATATAACACCATGTCTAATTGCTCTAGCGCGTTACGCATTTGCCCGATGGAGCTCCGATACAAATGACTTTCGTTCAATGAGGATGACCCTGCTTGAACAATTTGCAACTGCTCCTCGTATTGAGAAAGAAGTGTTTGGGTCTTTTCCCGTAAAACACGTTGCTCACTTCTTTTGTCAATCAGTGCTGTAAGCTTTTTACTTTCTCGATCCCGACTATTCTGCTCTCGACGCTCCAAGATTGCCCAACTTGACATCAAATCACTCCTGCCAGCATCTTCTGGGTCTTCTCAAAATCAAATCGCTCGTCAGCATCTTGCCGCATAAACAATTCCATCTTAGATCGCTTCTGGATTGCTTCATCAATCTCAATATTTGAGCCCTTTTCGTAGGCACCAATTTGAATGAGATCCTTATTTTGTTGGTACAAAGTCCATAGTCTTCTAAATCGATTTGCTTGCTTCAAAATATCTGGTGAAACCAGCTGATTAGCAACTCGGCTCACCGATCCAGCGAGATCAATTGCTGGGTACATCGCAGCATCGGCTAGCTGCCTCGACAACATAACCTGTCCATCAAGTGACGCTCTTGCGATGTCAATTATCGGATCAGAACGATCATCTCCCTCTGCCAACACCGTATAAATTGCAGTAATCGAACCGTATCCTTTTCGTCCGACACCTGAGCGCTCAATTAGTTTAGGAATAAGTGCGAAAACAGATGGTGGATACCCCTTGGATGTTGGCGGCTCACCCACAGCCAAACCTATTTCACGCTGTGCATGCGCCACCCGAGTAATTGAATCAACCAAAAGGAGTACATTTTTCCCTCGATCTCTCCAATATTCTGCAATCAAATGGGAAAGGTATGTCGCACGGATTCTCAATACTGGCGACTCATTTGCTGGAGATGCAATTACAATGGATTTCTCCAATCCTTGGCGGCCTAGACTATTGGCAATAAATTCCCTAACTTCTCGACCACGTTCTCCGATCAGACCAATGACAACAATATCGGCTTCAGTATATTTTGACATCATGCCAAGCAGTACGCTTTTACCGACACCAGAGCCAGCCATTAGTCCCACGCGCTGTCCGCGACCTAATGTCAGTAATCCATTAATTGTTTTTACACCAACATCAAGTGGTTCGGAAATCGCTCCACGCTCCATAGGGTTGATAATCAAGCCTTGAAGTCCAAGAGAAGTGTCTGTCAATGGCGGCGGGCGGCCATCTAGAGGCCTACCCAAGCCGTCTAGCACGCGGCCAAGCTGGGCTTTACCTAACTGTGCTTTTGCGGTGGTGCTAACTAACCGAACGTGAGATCCAGGCTGGACTCCGAGTGGCTCAGTAAATGGCATGAGATACAGGATATCACCATCAAACCCGACGACCTCCGCATCAAAATCCGCATGTCCTTGACTTTTGATACTGCATAACGAGCCAATCGGTGCGATCAGACCCTTTGCTTCTAATGTCATCCCAACGACACGAATCAACGTACCCACACGCTTCGGCGGCTGGACTTTGATTCCCTCTATTAAATCGGTGGCTACCGTATCAAAATTCATCTGCATACCAGATACTTAAGCCCCATCTTTAGATGCTGAGTCAGGCGTACCATCTTCAACATACTTTTGATCAGCACTATCAATAGAATCGACACTAATCGCTTTGTCAGACGAATCTGGACTTTTTATTTTGTCCTCGGCCTGTTCGTCGATCGTTGAATCCTCAGTCTCATCTGCGATCAAGTTGGAATCATGATCCCTCTCATGCTCGAAAACTTCAGAAGTTAAGTCTTTAATTAGATCATCTTGTTCTTGAGTAACCTCTCCTAAAGACTCTCTGAAGAATTGATCAGAAAATCCTTGTTGGCTTCCAAAAATACGCGAAGTAATTTCCTCTAACCGGTGGGCGATCAGATCATCGATAACCGAGCCATCAATCTGTAAAGAAACATCTCCCCGCGCAAGCGAATCATCCCCGATACACTTCACGCCCTCGGGCTCGCTACTAAAGCTAGTCAAGAACATCTCTAAATCATCAGGATGCATCCTCAATACTGGATCTTGCTTTGAAAGCTGATCTTCCACCGCATCGAGGCATCCCTGAACCAAACGTGTAATAGCAACGGGACCCACGTTAAGTTCTCCACGGACTAACTGACTTGCGATATGAACAGACAGCCTCGATAGCGGCTCAAAAAACTCTGATACACGACTAGATGCATTTTTTATCTTTGCTGTCAGCTCTCTATACCCTTCGAGGGTGTCTTTAAGCTTCTCTTCAAATTCGGATGCCGTTACTTCACGAATCTCTTCGCATTGCCTATTATGCTCTTGTTGCAGTTCGCTCAATGCTTCTTCTCGTGCTTGTATTTCTTCCTTGTGCACTGTCGTTAGATCATTTTTGACTTCTGCAATCGCCTCTTCAATTCGAGCGTTAACCTCATCTTCCGTAATTCCTAAAGATTCAGGCGTCAATGTTTCGACTTCTGCCCACTCAGCATCTTCTCTACTATCGCTGGTTATTGAGGAATGATCCTCTAAAGTAGTGGCGCTCTCGCTTAAAGAATCATCGGGAATAGACTTTTCTATTGAATGATCAGGCTCAGGCTCAGGCTCAGGCTCATGGCCGTCTACAAACATAGGTTTGAATTCAACATCTGAGTCAATCACACGCCAAGGAGGCTCGTCAAATGATCGGCTGCTTGGCCTATTCAGCACATCGTCGCCATTAAATCCTAGCGATTCATCCTCTCCAAATGCGACATAAGCGGCATTAGCGGTATTAGCGGTATTAGCGGTATTAGCGGTATTAGCGGTATTAGCGGTATTAGCGATCTTAGACGAAGCCATCACCGCCTCCGCCAGCAAGGACTAACTCTCCTGAATCGGATAATTTACGAGCAGTTCTCATAATATTTTTTTGAGCATCCTCAACGTCGGTAACTCGCATCGGTCCTTTCGCTTCCATATCGTCAACAAACATAACCCGAGCGCGAGAGGACATGTTATCAAAAAACTTTTCTTTCACTGGATCGCTGGCTCCTTTCAGGGCAGTCATCAGCAGTTCTTGGTCAACGTTCCTCATGATTACCTGGATTGCACGATTATCTACATCAAGCAAATTATCAAAGGTGAACATCTGGTCTTGAATTTGAAGGGCTATTTCTTCGTCAAGACCCATTAATCCAGCCATAACCTGAGTCTCCATGTCGACCTTTGCGAAATTCATAATTTTCGCCGCCTGCTGAACACCGCCGACATTTGAGGATCTCGCTGACGAATTATTGCTGAATTGCTTTTTCATAATTGACTCAAGCTCTTGCATGGCAGCTGGCTGAACCGTTTCAAGCGCAGCCACCCTCTGAACAATTTCTGGTCTTACGTCAGACGGAAGGAATGAGAGCACATCAGCTGCAACAGCATGCTCAAGGACAGACAAGATAATTGCGATCACTTGAGGATGCTCGTTGGTGATCATATCTCCAATTGCCCTGGCATCCATCCACCGCAAGATTTCTAGTCCTTTGGATCCTTGCTCGGGCATTATCCGCCCCATCACCGAGGCAGCCTTATCTGCTCCCAGCGCCTTAACCAACACTGTCTCAACGTAATCCGTCGCTCCTAGTCCTAAACTACTTTGGCCTTTGAGTGTTGACACGAATTCATCCAGCACAAAATTAATAGCCTCTTGGGACAGATCAGCCGCACTCACCATCGCGGCGCCAAGACGCTGAACCTCTTTTGGATTCATATATTTCAGGATATTGGCTGCCTCTTCTTCGCCTAGCAGCAACAGAAGCACCGCAGCCCTATCAGCCTGGGTCAGCCCTTCAATCTCATCTCTAAGAGCCTCTGGCATATTAGTTGTATCGAGTTCATCAGCCATTTTATTTCTCTACCGTTGTCTGACCATGCCTTTAAGCACATTTGCAACACGCCCAGAATCCTCCTGGACAAGCATCCTGATCAGCGCCACCTTATCTTCATAGGTGTTAGCCGTGTCAAGCAGATCAGCTGAAATTGCAGACTTCTTAGGCTTTAACTTAGCGCGTATCTCTTCCAAACTCTCACCCTCTTGGATCTCAATTTCTGCCTCTGGGACAATAACTTGTCCATCTGCATTAACTGGAACTCCAGCCTCGTTGACGCCCACAGCACCCGCTGGAAGGGCTGATCCATCTGGGCCTAATACTGGCATTGCTGCAAGCTGCTGTTGGGCGGCAGCTTTTGCTGCGTCTTCAGCGGCTTTTCTTTCATGCGGCAAAGGAATATTGAGCAACTTATAAGCTACAGGTCTAATTAAAATAAAAGCAATCATCAAGAAAACAAGCATCGCCACAATGCCTTTAATTGCATTTAATAAGAGTATATTTTCATACCATGGCATAAGGTTCTCCAGTGGTGTAGCCGGATCAAATGGGGTGGCTACAACAGTCACCTGGTCTCCACGCTCTGAGTCAAAATTTACGATGCCTCGCACCAAATTATCTATACGCGTCATTTCTGCTTCGGACATTTCCGGGAGTTCAGGCCCTTCAAAATCCTCTAATGCTGTGCCTTCAGGCGGCTGCGGATACTCGCCAGGTGTAAACCGGTTAACCGCGACAGCAACTGATACTCTGAGTACACCCCCATTAGCATCCTTGACAGTTCTCACGATTCTATCAAGTTCGTAGTTACGAGTCGTTCTAGAACTTACCGTTTCGCCCACATTAGAAAATGATTCATTCGTTGCCCGTCCATCTAAATCAAATTCAGATTCGGCAGGGGGTTGATTAGTTGTCGCTCCTGGAACACCTTCAGCATCTACTGTTGCGGTGCGGTCCAATGACAAAACTTCCGAACGAGTTTTTTCGCCTTTATCGTTAGGATCATAAGTCTCAAATGTGCTCTCGACTTCAGTGAAGTCGAGTTCAACATCAACCTGAGCCCTCACATTATTTTCGCCGTAAATGGGGCCCAATAATTGATAGATTCTATTACGATATGTGTCTTCAATCCGCTGCTTGTGCACTAACTGGGCACTAGTCAATCCGAGCGGGCTCTCTTGGCTCGAATCACTCAATAAATTGCCTAAACTATCGACAATAACAACGTCAGTTGGATTCAAATAGGGAATACTTGCAGCGACGAGATTTATAATCGCATTGACCTGTTCTTTGTGAATATTCCTGCCCGCAAACCGGGTCACGACCACAGAAGCCTTGGGCGGCGTACGGTCACGTACAAATACTGATTGCTTAGGTAATGCTAAATGCACCCGTGCATGTTTAATACTGGAAATCCTAATAATTGACTTCGCCAATTCTTGCTCAACAGCCGCCGCATAGTTAGCCTGCTCCATGAATTGTGATGTTGTTATCGAAGCAGAGTTCGATAATGCGTTAAACCCCGAAACTTCGCCTTCGGATGGAATCCCTTTTGACGCCAAGAAAATTCTCGCCTCATGATACATACCAGCATCAACTTCTAATTGTCCAGAGGACCGATTCACTCTTGGAGTGAATCCACCCTCTTTCAATGTTTCTGCTGCAGTTTGACGGTCAGCGTCAGTCATTCCAGGGAAAATTGGTCGGTATACTGGATCTTGCATTGCAAGGTAACTGGCGATAAGAAAAACTAGAAGGATAGCGATCATGATACCAGGAGTCGCTTTCTTGACTGCCGGCTGCGCTAAAATTTCACTTATATTTGGAAGTGAGCGACCTGTACCAGACCCAATGGATTCGGAAGTGCTTTTGGAGTCAGCAGCTGTGACTTCATTACCTGCAGTACGGCTAGCATTCTGTAACTCTTGCATCTCTGTCGTTGTAGTAGCCATCGTTTGAACCTATCTCTTTTAAACCGGCATATTCATGATTTCTTCATAGGCTCTAAGGACCTTATTCCTGACTTGCAGTGTGGCCTCAAAAGCTAATGATGACTTTTGCATACTGAGGACGACGTCAGTCAACGGTATGTCGTCCCCACGCTCAAACGCAGTGCGCATCTCTGAAGACTGCATTTGTGCGTCATTTACTGAATTAACAAGACTTCTCACAGCCTCATTGAACTGAGGCTTAGGGACCTCAGTCAAAGGAATCGCGGCCTCAGGCTGATGAGTTTCATTCACGCGAGTCTGATAAGCTTTTATTTGATCCATGATCATTTGTGCATTCCCAGCGGAAGTTGGGTTAACCATATTTCAACCTCCTATGCGAAATCAGATATACCAAGATGGCTATCTCGAAGTTTCGCCATCTTGTATCGAAGTGTTCTCGGGCTAATACCCAGCTTTCGAGCAGCTTCTTCTCGTGTGCGAGTCGATCGAATAGCCTTCATAATCACCTCCTGCTCACTCTCGCGAACCGCCGATTGCAAATCTCTATAACCAGGCTGAGAAGCCGGGATCGACACTTGAGAGTAAAATTCAGGAGAATTAAGATCAGGCGTTAAGAGGCTTCGAGCCATATCGTTATCGTCCCTCGCTAAAGGCTCATCAAAGAAAATATGCTGCTCATCGATACGATCGTAATTAGCGAATACGACTGCCCGCTGGATTACATTATCCAATTCACGAACGTTACCGGGCCACTGATATCGATAAAGTTGTCGTAAGGCAGCCTCGGTAAACTCTGGATTCTGCAAGCCATGTCGATTCGCAAGCGTGTTAGCCAAAGGTAATATATCGCCCTTCCGGTCAGCCAATCTTGGTACCTGCAACTTAAACGCACTAATTCGGTAGTAAAGATCTTCTCGGAAACTCTTCTCTGAGATTCCTAACTTTAAATCCTTATTAGTCGCTGCAATCAAGCGGAAATTAAGTGTAATTGAATCACGACCACCAAGTCTGACTACTTCTTTTTCTTGCAATACACGAAGAAGTTTTGCCTGAAGCTGGGTTGGCATTTCCCCTATCTCATCCAGAAAAACCGTCCCATCTTTTGCTTGCTCAAAAATTCCTTGAAGTTCGCGTGAAGCTCCGGTGAACGCTCCTTTTTCGTGACCAAATAGCATGTCCTCGACAAGATGCTCCGGCATAGCTGCGCAATTCAAAGCTACAAATGGTGCTTTTGAGCGATCTGATAATGCATGAAGTGTACGAGCAACAATCTCTTTGCCTGTGCCGGTGGCGCCCTGCAGCAATACAGATGCACTGGTCACTGCCAATCGCTCAATCAATGCTAATAAATGCTGTGATTTTGGGTCCACAAATACATACTGAAAGCGAGCTGCGTCAGATATATCTGAATTAACTGTTTGCTCTCGAGCAAGATATGTTTGAAACAGCTTCTGCCAATCTAATGCTTCAATATTGTTTTCATCAGCTACCGTCACACCAGGAATTCGTTTCAAAGTATTGACTGTTTGACTGTCACTTATACCCGTCAACACCACGAAGTGAATATCATCGCTAAAGTGTTTCATGGATTCTATAATTGACTGGATCGAGGCCTCTTTGGGGAGGTATATAACTACCAAGCCTAATTGAGACGCTTTTGTCAAAAGACCATCTGCACTCGACGACACCAAGGCTTCGTAGCCATATTCGACAGCAAGTTGCTCAATGGGAGAAGATTTAGGCCAGCATGAATCTGCGATGCCTAACAAAAGATTCGAACCCTTTGGACTCATTGTAACTCTCTCACTCAATTGATTTCAGTAATCTAGTGAGCAAGCATCGTGCCAATGGCGGCAAATATTCGTCGGGGCTGGCTTTGTAGTGCCGGCAAATCTAATCCGCCAATCTAGTGCCGCCCAAACTGCCAAAAAGTCGACATCAGCTTAGTGACTGAAGACCGTATTTATTTATTTTTTCGATAAGAGTAGTTCGTTGCAAATTTAATAGTCGCGCTGACTGCGACACATTACCGTCACACTTAGCCAACGCGTCACTGATAAGCTGTTTTTCAATCTCTGCCAAATGACTTTTAAGGTTTAGCCCAGCCTTTGGAACACCTGGCTTAATATTCGAGTCATGGCCCTGGGCAAGCATAATAATATCCTCAACTGGGTTGTCCGATGTCGAATCGTAAATAGTTAAATCGAGTTCATTCTGCTGAGGCGATTCTGCATCAAAATTTAATCCTTGGCCTGCACCACATTGTGCGATCTCTTTTGGCAGCAAAGAAGCTGGGATTTGAGATAAAGCCACTTTTTTACCCGGAAAAAAACAGCATAAACGATGGACAAGATTAACCAGTTCTCGAATATTACCCGGCCAATCGTATTGGCAGAGAGCTTCCATCAAAGCTCCATCGAAACTTGAGGGGTCTCCAGAATGTGGCTGGCGCGCTAGATAAAATTGAACTAATTCAGGAATGTCTTGCTGGCGCTCTCGAAGAGATGGAAGTACGATCGGTATAACATTTAAGCGATAATAAAGATCTTCCCTAAAGTCACCATTTTCAATGAATTTATGCAAATTTCGATGTGTTGCCGCCACTATTCGAACATCGACGTCAATCGATTTTGTAGAGCCAACTGGATCAACTTTCTGTTCTTGCAAAACACGTAAAAGTTTGACCTGCATCTCCAAAGGCATATCACCAATTTCGTCGAGAAATAACGTGCCCTTATCTGCGAGCTCAAAACGCCCAGTTCGATCCGCAATTGCCCCGGTAAAAGCTCCTCGCTTGTGTCCAAAAAGCTCTGATTCAAGTAATTCTTTAGGGATCGCACCACAATTAACAGGAACGAAATTGGAACGCGCTCTGCTCGATTCAGTGTGCAGTGCTCGAGCAACAAGTTCTTTTCCAGTCCCGCTCTCGCCTAGAATTAAAACACTGGCATTGGATACTGCGGCCTGTTTGATAAGACCCCGAAGTTCACTGATCGCCCGGCTAGTGCCGATGATCATTTCTGTCGACATGAATGAAAAACCCTTGAACTATTGGAAACGCAAAAGATTGAGTATAAAAGACTCGTAGAATAGCTCAAGGATGTTAGAAGGTTCTATTTCATTTCAAGAGATGCAACACATGTTACAAAAGCGAGGTGCTTTCGCAAACTTGTTGAATTTCGCCGCTGGTTTAATTGATGAATTTTTTCAAACAATTGAATGTTTGGGATATCAGTTGTCGGTACTTTTGATGACAATAGTGGGGTTTTTGACGCATCTAATTCTGGAGGATCAGCCCAAAGGTTGCTATTTTCCTCCTCTCGATACCCCATATCATTCGAAGTATGGGACCCGCCGTTATTCAACATGGCTTTCATCCGTTAGATCTGACTAACTAAAGTTAACGGCAGACTGCCCCTCAATTAGGTCGGGAACAAGTGCCCAAGCATCTCGAATTTCACTCATAAGTTTTTTGACTTCACGAACCGCAGCTAAGTCATTTTTCAAATTGGCGTACATCAACCGGCGGGTACAGTAGTCATAAAGATCAGCGAGGTTGCCTGCTATCTCGCCACCTTTTTCCATGTCGAGCGATCCTTGCAGTCCTAAAACAATGCGCGTAGCGCGGCTCAGCGATTCTCCCTTGGCTTGGACCTCATTACGTTCGATCTGCCCCTCAGCAGCCGCAAGTGAATCGATCAATCCATCAAAGAGCATCTGGATCAGTTGCACGCTGTCAGCGTAGGCCGTTCCAGACTGGACTTCCACGTCACCGTAACTTGCCAGACCCTTTTTACGAAATGCCATAAGTTCGTCCCTTTTTTTGATGACTTCTACTAGTACCTTTAAATATCGGGTGTAACTCCGAACTCTTTAGCACTTAAAAGGGGCAATTAAGAAAATTAGATGAGTAACAGATTTCGGCATTTGCTGCCTGCTCTGCCTCCTCCTCGTCATCCAGTTGAAGAGTAGTTAGATAGTTTAAATCTCGCGCGATCTCAAGCTCACCATAATCACTAGCAATTTTTGACCACATATAAGCAAGATCAGAACGTTTCTTACCCAAATCGCCAGATTGATAAAGATAGGCAAGCATGTACTGAGACTCAGGATATCCCTTAACTGCAGCGCCCTCAAAGTACTCCTTAGCCGCCGAGGGATTAGCGAGAGTCCCGAAACCAAAATAATTCAACAGCCCTAGCATATGATTCGCCTCTGGCAATTGATCTTGGGCAGCATCAGAAAATAATGTGAACGCTTTTTTAAAGTTCTGCGTCACGCCGGATCCGGAGTAATACAATAATCCCAAATTCACTTTAGCTTCTGCCAAATCCTGCTGTGCAGCTCTGGCGAACCAGATTTTTGCTTTTTTATAATCTTTTGATACACCATGGCCCCGCTCATACATCACACCCAAATTGTTCTGGGCTTTAGAGTTCCCTTGTCTAGCTAGCGGCAACCAATATCTCAGCGCAACCGAAGGTCTTCCTTTATCGTAAGCGTTTGCACCTAAATTAACTTCTGCTGCTGCAGGCCCTAAAAAAAAAGATCCGAGAAATACAATGAGACATCTAGCTACCATTAACTATTATCTCTATACGCCTGTTTTTAGACCGACCCTCAGACGTATCATTTGATCCAAGAGGTTTGGTATCAGCGTACCCCGTTACTGTAACTCTACCCTGTTGCATATCAGTGTTTCCAAGCAAATAGTCTGCGACAGCTGCAGACCGTGCGGCAGATAAATCCCAATTCGACTGGAAACGCTCACTGAAAGCGATAGGAACATTATCCGTATGACCTTCTACCGTAACCGGACCTTCGGTCTCGCTGAGTGCATTTCCAACCCGATTCAGGAGTGGCTGAAAACTTGGCGGGATGTCCGCAAAACCGGATGAGAAAGAACCTTGCTCGGCCAGCCTTACGATAATTTTATCGCCGTCACGCTCCACTTCAGCCAGTCCTTTTTCAATATCTTCTGACAACTCCATGCGAATCTTGGCAAGCTGCTCGTCGACCTTTTGCTCAGCGCTTGGTCCACCCTCAGCTTCGCCGGCCGTGCCTGACTGTGCAATATCCCCCTCGTTTTCACCAGACTGGGCTCTGTCAGCAGTATTATCTTTTACTACAATCTCACTCTCTATTTTTGATTGAGCGTCTGCAACTTTCGCGAACATTTCAACGGTCTTTTGATCAATGATGCCAGCATCTTTTGATCCATTATCAACCTCACCTTCTCCTCCAGAGCTTGCAGGCGAAACTAGCTCAATAACGATTTTTTCGTCCTCAATTTTTACCTCAACCTGCCCTTCAGCAATTTCTAGGGCTAAGATTTTTTCCATCGCCTGAAAATCTGCGTTATTTTTGAAGTCTTCTGTCTTATTCTCAGTTTGGGGTTCCACTTCCCTCTTCATTGCATCTGTAGTGTCTTGCTTAACCGTTTGTTGGGGCGTCGGCTTGGCTATTGCTGGAGAAAATTCGCGAGCAATAATGCTCTGTGCTTTTGGTGGTTCAACAATCGGAACTAATCGCTGGACACCAAATGCTGCCTTTAGTGAGCCGGTAATTTGCTTATACTTCGGGACATTCATCTCAGCGAATGAAAGAATCAAGACAAAAAAAGCCATGAGCAATGTTGCCATGTCAGCAAACGTTGCCATCCAAGCTGGAGCGCCTTGCTTACAGGGAGGACACTCTTCACATTTTACGGGAGCCTCTTCCTCGATCAGCGGAGCTTCGGAACCACCACCTGCAGGCTCGTCTTCGTTTTCGAGTAAGTCGTCTTCTTCAGCCATTAAATTATCTCACTCAACCTAGAGCCGCGACAGCTCGACCGCGCGCTTTTGCATCCAAGAATGATCCCAACATATCACCCATAATTCTGGGATTACCGCCGTCATTAATAAACATAGTGCCCTCGATGACCAGTTCATTATTTAACGCCTCCATCTGTGATTTTGTTTTCAACTTCATAGCACAGGGAATTAGAATTACGTTGGCAAGCAGCGCGCCGTAAAGTGTTGTTAACAATGCAACCGCCATCGCAGGCCCTATAGAAGCGGGATCTGACATGTTGCCCAGCATCAAAACCAAACCGACAAGAGTACCAATCATGCCCATCGCAGGAGCAATTTCTGCCCAAGCCTCAAAAAATCCAGCTCCTGCCGAGTGCCGTACCTTCATTTGATCATTCTCTCGCTCAAGGGAAGTCCTGATCAATTTTCCATCTGTACCATCAACCAGCATAGCTATGCCTTTTGACAAAAACTTATTCTTAATCTCTTGGCCTTCCAAAGCGATCATGCCATCTTTTCTTGCTATTGTTGCAAGTTCAGCTAATTGAACAATCAAATCATCCGGTTTATCCGGATAACCCCCAAATGCCTTACCCATAACTCCAGCAAACCCTATAAATTCAGGCATTGTGGATCTGTATAAGGTCGCCATAATTGATCCGCCTAGGACAATCAAAATTGATGCAGTATCAACAAACGGACCCGGATCTCCCATCGCCATTGCGATGAGCCCAATAGCCCCAAGTAGGCCTACAATACTCGCTATATCCATTTAACATTTCCTCATGGCTGGATAGATCAGCCTACATAGATTAGGTTTATCGGCAAAAACGATTAAATTTTAAGCTAAATATATGTTCCATCCTTCCGGTCGATATAGTAGAAGATTGTTATGAAGAGTAAATCATTTCGCGATTAGGAGGTTTATTTTTGCGATCTTTGGTTATTCTGACAATGTTAGTTTTCGCAACTGGTTGTGATCGAAAGATTGATCAAGTCGATTGCTCCGACGCCATTGACCCCCAAGACTACGGGAAATTCGTTGTTGACGCAGAGCAAGGACTTGCTCAACATATTTCTGGAACGATATGGTATCGATGTGCGGCTGGACAGTCTTTCCAGGGGAAAAAATGTCTTGGAGACAGTCTGGCTGTTACCAGACAAGAAGCAGATTTGTATGCACAGGAATTCTCCGAGAAATCGGGCGAACAATGGCGGCTTCCTACTAAAGTTGAGTTCGAACAGATAACTGAAGACTCCTGCGATAATCCTGCGGTAAATCCAAATATTTTTCCTGGCTTAGAAGTCCTCAATTATTGGGTTGCCAATAGTTCGTGGCACGGAGATAGGTTTGGATGCTCTATTTATATGTATAAAGGCGCTTATTACTGCCGCCAAGGGGCTTCAATTTCGCAGCCTATTTTGCTAGTTAAAGACTGATATCGATCAAACCAATCGGCCAGATGGTCCCCCAGGATTCTTAGGGGGTTCAGGCTTATCACAGGCAACTTTGCTGGCAAATGACTGGCAAGGACGGCCATCTACAGAAATCACTTGGTTACAAGGCAAGAGTTGGCTTTTAAAACCCATCGCCTCGCATTCATACGGAAATTTCGGATCCCAACTGATTTTAAAAAAGCGACATTTCCAACAATTTGGAGCCTTGCTCACTTTCGTTTCTTCCGATATATGTCAACATAATATCGATAGACAAACATTAAAACGACACCTATACCAAACGCATAACCAACTAGCGCACGGGCATCAATACCAGCCGGGATCTGAAACTCTGGTCGGATCCACATCATCATCAGGACTGGAATAGCAACAAGTAAGTACACTCTTATTAAGCGGCAGACTTTACAATTCGGTCCGCCAAATTGAAACATGCTCTATCTCCCAAACATCAACCTCAGACCCAGTATAACTCGATTTATTAAAGTAGGTGCCACCATCCAATGTCTGATTTTACTAACAGTTCACGCAATCAGAAAATGGGCTTCTCGGAGAATTATGCTGCTAAACTTTGGCTTTACATCTGTCGTTTCAAGCAGCTTCCCAGAAGGATATTTATTCAGTCTGTCAACTTTAAGCGCGCCGTAGCTCGTCCAAAAGGCAATTCGATCTCAAATCGAACGGGAAGCCACTGCCCTTTTATATTCGCGAAATACAAGGTTCTTGTGATCTCAGATTCGTCAAATTTCACTAGACTGCGTTTAACTGAAAAGCCTCCATGCCTTATCATTGAGATCTCGCAGCGATATGCTTCACCACTGTAATCATCAATATCTTCAGCGCGCAGCACTTCCACGCTCCCCTGCGTAACCTGAAGGTCATAACGACGAATACCATCAAATACTCGATAAAAGCCCTCACAGCGATTGCTTTGATCGAGCTTTTCCTTAAGGTCGAATAGTATTGAGGATGGATCAACAGTGCCATTCATTAGATCAACAGGAACGGGACTTAATTCATAGTCGCGAGGTTGAGATCGATAAAAGTCCACTAATGGTTTCGACTCATCTTCCGGCCAAGTGACAGTAATAGAACTCAGGACTTTACCCCACGCACTATCGCCATTTAGCAGTAATGCGCCATCATCAATTCTCATGACCTCTAAAGTTGCTTGAAAGTCAGAGAACCAAGCGCCCACGCCACGTGAATTTATTTCAGCGGATACAGAACGAACAGATTGAGATTCTAGTAACTGAATATTGAGATCTGCCAGCGTGGCAGGCCCCCAATCAATCTCGTAATGAAGTTTTTTACCGTCAAAAGCAAAAGCTGAAGTCACCAGCAATAAAGCAATAGCTAAGCCCGTCAAAAAGCTTCGCATATGAGCAGCTCCATTCGCTTCATCACAGCCCAGAACCGGCATTATCAGATAGGCAGATCATTTAAAATCTTAGTCTCATTAGAATTAACCAAACACTAAAACCGAAAAACCGTATCATTTTCACTGTCTTTTGGGAGCACCTGTACGTAATAGGAACAAACTAAGACCCGATCGCAGGCAATGGACCCAGTTGACTCTTGCAGTAGACCAAAGGCTCTCTGCCAGGATCAGACAATTCGATGTGAGATACTTCGCCAAGTAAAATGCCATGATCGCCGCCATCGTAGAGCGCATGATGTCGACACTCTAAGTAGGCTAGGCATCCTTTTATTTTTGGGCTCCCCTGAGGTCCTTTTGACAAGCTAAGCCCCGTAGTCTTATCAATGTTCGATTTTGCAAATTGCCACGCAAGTTCGCTCTGATCCCCCCCTAGAATGTGAATACTAAAATACTCAGATTGCGTCAAACATTCATAACATTCAGCTTCTTTGGCAGGGCACATCAAGACTAGGAATGGATTAATTGAGACGGAGCTAAAGGCGCTGGCTGTCATCCCAGTCACTATACCGTTTTTATCGTAAGCGGCAGTAACTGTAACCCCAGCAGGAAATGAACCCATCGCTTGCTTAAAAACTTCAATCGAAACGGTCATCCGCCTGCCTTTTTGGCTTGAAGTCCTCTCTCCCTGAGGAAGTTTAAAATCGTCTGTACGTGATCGCCTTGAATCACAATTTGGCCGTCCTTGACAGAGCCGCCAGTACCAAGTCGTTGCTTAATGGCTTTCCCCATAGATTTCAAATCCGATGCCCCACCTGGCACATCCCAAATAATCGTTGCCTCTTTTCCACCCCGGCCCTTGGTTTCGCGCCGAACACGGCAGACTGAATCATTACCATTAGTGGTTTGATCATCAATTGATTCAGCTCGAATACTACCCAACTCAGTGGAATAAACGAGGCGAGCTTCCTTCGACATCTAAAGCTCCTCAAGTCTAGATTCAATATTAGGCCGGGCCATTGCTCGGATTAAATCATTAATCCCAACGATACCAACTACTCGACCGTGATCATCTACAACGCAGGCTTGAGATGACGGTGACTCAGTGACGAGCTGCGCTGCATCCTCAACTAACATTTCACCGGATAATTCAGGCCCAGACTTATCGTTTGGTGCAGTCATTATAGTTTTCAGTTGAATCACACGCCCCCGATTAATGTCTCTGGTAAAGTCCGCGATATAATCATTTGAAGGCTTTAGCACGATTTGTTGTGGCGTGCCCTGCTGGACAACTTCGCCGTCACGCAATATCGCAATCTGGTCACCAATACGCAAGGCTTCTTCCAGATCATGTGTAATAAACACGATGGTTTTTTGAAGTTCCTGCTGTAGGTCTAGTAAAATATTTTGCATATCAGCCCTAATCAGTGGGTCTAGAGCGCTAAAGGCTTCATCCATTAGCAGAATATCTGCATTTGTTGCAAGCGCTCTTGCTAGTCCAACGCGCTGCTGCATGCCGCCAGACAACTGAGCGGGATAATTATCCTCATATCCAGCGAGGCCTACCCGCTCAATCCAATGAGATGCTCGTTCTTTAGCCTGCTTTCCGGACATGCCTTGAATTTCTAA
>CAZFNA010000021.1:0-3746 GCA_964520465.1 uncultured Pseudomonadales bacterium
TATCGATTCAGGGGTGCGGAAATAGCGAAGCTAAGCGTCACAGCAACCGCAATAACTGGTACAACAGTGTCTGGGATTAATCCATTGTCTACCCAAGCAGCCGTGACAATAAGTGCAAATTCTGAATACGAAAACAAAGTAAGCGAGATTAGAAAAGCGGTATATGCTCTTAATCGAATGATTAATAAAAGTCCAAATAAGAAAAGAATCTTTAGGGGTAATAGGAACAATAGCGGTAGTGCATCCATCAATACTTGTAGTTCAAGTGGAACCTGCATTCCAATGCGCAGAAAAAATGCAATCAACAGTAATTCACGGACGCCCCAAAGATAATTTGCCATACTTTTCGCAATCGGGTGATTTGCAAACACCATCCCCATGACCAACGCACCAAGCTCCCCGCTGAGACCAACGGCTTCAAATAACTGAGCGCCCAGAACTAAAGCGATCAACACACCCACCAAGAGCTGTAATTCTGGCTCCGGAGATAGGAGTTTCAAAGTGCGACGCATAAGAGGCGCTAGAAAAGGAATTAACAATAACCCCAGTGCTACAGGAGATGGTTTAACGTCCCCGCCCACCGCTATTAGAATGACTGCGACTAAATCCTGTAAAACCAGAATACTAATCGATAACCGTCCATGAAAAGCGCGAATTTCACGTCTGGCTTCAAGCGCCTTAGCTGCAACAACGGTACTCGAAAACCCAAGCGTTAAAGCCAAGGCAATTTTCATTTCCTGCGACAGTTCCTGGGTAAACGCCATAAACAAAATCAAAGACGACAATAGAAGGTGGAGAAAAGTTCCAGAAGCCACATCAAATCTCAGGATTGATCGTGGATTCATCTTCAAACCAATAGCAAACAGCAAGAGCTCTACACCAATTTCAGAGGGAATGTCTAACCATGACTCCGTATCCCCTAGACCATTTGCTGAAAATAAAGCGCCTGCGATTAAATAGCCTACCAGTGGCGGCAAAGCTAGCCAGCGCGCAAGCTGGCCGGCACCCCAAGCTCCTGCCATCCAAACAAGAACGGTAGACGTCATTGGCTACCATCCTGTCTCCATTGCACTTTGTGGCCGACTCCCGGCACTTCCCTCACGATCTTGGGCACCAGATATCCAGGTAAAAGGTCTAACAATCCCTGACCGATCCTTGCGATTTCAAAATCAGAAACGTCAAAGTGGTGAGTACCTGTGACTCGATCCAGAACATTTAAATAATACGGATCAATGCCAGCCTCAAATAATGCCTCGCTTAACTCAACCAAGGCTTGTACCGAATCATTGACACCCTTAAGGACTACAGATTGGTTGAGTACTGAGCGACATACTCGCCTAAGACGAGTTACGGCTTGATGCAGCGAACTATCAATTTCACGTGCATGATTGACGTGTAATACCACCACCACTGGAAGTTTTGAATTTAGGATGACATCACATAATTGTTCTGTAACGCGATCTGGAATCACAACAGGCAATCGAGTATGGATCCGAATACGACGAAGTGTACTAATCGACTGGAGTCTATTAAATAAATCATTGATCGCTTGATCATCAGCCATTAAAGGATCACCCCCGGATAAAATCACCTCGTTGACCTCAGGCTTTGCATTGAGATAGTCCGTTAGCGTATCGAGATTACGAGCTGTGAGGGTGTTGTCCTGATAAGGAAAATGACGACGAAAGCAATATCTGCAGTTCACTGCACAACCACCGCGAAAAATCAGCAAGATTCTTGAATCGTATTTATGCAAAAGTCCAGGTTTTGGACCACGCAGTTCATCCAACGGATCGTGACTAAATCCAGGAGCAATTTCGTTTTCGTAATCTAATGCCAATACTTGTCTTAGGAGTGGATCATCAGCCACGCCATACTGCATTCGTGCGATAAAAGGTTCAGGGACTCTCACCGGGAAGTCAGGCCGATCCTCAAATCGATCGATTTGATCAGGCTGCAAACCAACTCTGGCCAGTAACTCGGACGATGAGGTAACTGATTCCGCTAGAACTCGCTGCCACGATTTCACAGACGCCGTTCCAAAACTCGCTCAACAGTGTCCACGATGGCCTGAGTTTGAGAATCTACTTCAAGATTTAAGCGATCACCAACGTTTACGTTATTAAAAGTACTGAGGGCTTTAGTCGCTGGAATCAAATGAATACTTGACTGGTTTTCCCAATTGCTCTGACCAACAGTTAGTGAACAACCATTAAGTGCCACATACCCTTTAGGTAATATATATTTCCTCAATAGATCAGGCACTGTCCACCAAACGACCAAATTGGCATCCGTCTCCTGTATCGTCGTGACTTCAGCCATCGCATGAATATGCCCCGACAAAACATGGCCACCAATCTCATCGCCAAAGCACGCTGCTCGCTCAATATTCACCATGGAGCCCACGTCTAAAGAGTAAAGATTGCTCAGGGTCAGCGTCTCATCAATCACATCAAACTGGACGCCATGATGGTCCCAGTCAACCACGGTCAGACAAACGCCATTAACAGCGACTGACGCTCCAATTTCCAGTCCTCCATCGCTACCCTTGGGGAGTTTCATAGTCAAATGCCGAATTCCGGCTTGATCGTTGATCCGAGTAATCTCACCCAATCCTTTTACAATCCCGGTAAACACTAACCTACAAACTCCTGAACTAAGCGCCGAATCATCGGGTATCTATCGGCAGTGCGAAAAGCAAAGCTCCTTGCCAGCTGACATATTGGCCGATCTGAGCGGAAGGCGTCGGAAAATAACTCCATCATCATAGCAACTGTTCTATGCTCAAATCGTCTCTCACGGGCCACCGCCCGAGCAATCTGTTCAGCACTAGCTTTCGGGTGATAGCACAAGGCATCACCTAACGCGATCACATCACCAAAACCCAAATTTGCACCTAACCCGGCCAAAGGAAGAATTCCGTGTGCTGTGTCACCCAAGGCCAAACAGCACCCTAATGCGTCTTGTTTGAGAGCATGCTGCGAGATAGAAATCCAGACAGGAGTACCAACGAATTCCAGCTCACCTCGAGACCATTCACTCTTTTTGGAAATATGCGCAGCCAACTGCTCAGGGGTCCACTGGCACCATTGGTTAGCAAGATCTGTCGGTAAAGACCAGACAACGCTGATACGCGGTTCACCACTATTTTCAGGGAGCGGCAATAATGCCAGAGGACCCACATCAGTGAAAATTTGAAATGCCTCAAAATTATGAGGGAGCGTGCACTTTAAAGTGCCAACAACGGCACGCTGTCGATGATCTCCTTCGATTTTTTCAAATCCAGATGAGCAAGCTGCGTGTGCCTGTCTACCCTCAGCAAAAATAACAAATTGAGCATTCACTTGCTGACCATTCTCGAGTTGAAGAGATCCAGTTTTAGATGCCTGGATCACTTGCTTAGCCAAGCACTTGATTTTAGTCTGCGCCACACGCTTGAGTAGCAATTTCCTAATCAAATCTGCCTCAACCACATGTCCGAGCTGTGGGTCAAAAAACGCAACCTTTGCATCACTCCGCGCATCAATTACACGCATTGATTTATAGGGACATATTCGCTCACTGGAAAACAAAACACCAAGCTCAGATAGGAAAGCTGTAGCGCTCGGTCCTAATGCCCACACCCGAGCATTAATTTCATCAGAGGTGTCAAAGTCCTCGAAACCGGAAGGATCAAATACAGTGACTTCATGACCAGCCCGCTCGCAAACTAATGCGGCAGCTAAGCCAATTGATCCTCCTCCAAT
>CAZFNA010000021.1:3846-25660 GCA_964520465.1 uncultured Pseudomonadales bacterium
AAAACTAATTGACGAACACCGCGTAAGGCGAGATTTAAACCCTGTCCTGCCACCGGATGAATGGTCTGTGCCCCGTTACCAATTAGTACAACGCCAGGACGAAATGGTTGGTCAACCCATCGCTCAATTAATGGAATTACTACCGACTCAGATGCCAACTCGACAGCACCAAGTTCAGGAGGCACAGCCTTTGATAATTCTTCAAGCAACGAGCTATGGCAAACATTCAAACGCTCCGCATGAGTTGGATTTAAAGACCAAGCAAAACCATAAATTGGTGGGGCAAGGGGCAAAACTGCCAATGGACCAGTTCCAATGAACCGCTCATAAGCCCGCCCTTTTATCGGATATTCAACCCGTATTCGCCCCAAAATAATAGACCTTTGAAAGGGGCGTTGTTGGGCTGTTATACCGAGTCCCTCCGTTAAGCCCCCACGCCCGCCGTCGGCAAGAATTATCAGATCAGGATCCCATTCTGCACCGGACGCCAAATGAAGCCTGGGGTTTGAAGACTCACTACGCGCAATTACACGATCAACATAAATGGGTTCAACCAAACCATTTGCTACAGCCAGCAAAGCATTCTCTAATGAATGAGAGCAAATCACCTGACCGAAGCGTTGATGACTGCATTCCGAAGCCTTAAGCCGCATCGATCCAGGAAGTCCACGCTCCGTTACGAGGATCTCTGTTAAATCTTCCCCATCGGATAACTGAATCCCTAAGCTCTCTAAAAAAACAAGCGTGGATTCCGCTAATGCCAGCGACATTTTTGGTTTCGTCGTTGCAGGATCAAATAATCGAACATTGTGGCCATTCTGCTGCAACGCTAGAGCCGATATAAGCCCGATGGGACCTCCACCAATTATTCCGATTCGCATTCCTAACCCCGCATCAATGCTTCAATATCAGCCCGTTCTTTTGGTATCTGCGCTGTCAATATCTCCGGACCTTGCTGAGTTATGAGGATGTCATCTTCAATGCGTATACCAATACCCTGATAGCGCTCAGGAGCCGCTGTCTGGTTGCCCATGTAAAGACCGGGCTCACAGGTTATAACCATTCCTTCAACAAGCTCAATAGGCTGACCACCGGTTTCATAAGCACCAACATCATGTACGTCAAGTCCAAGAAAATGACCTGTTCCATGCATATAAAAAGGCAAATAACTTTTATCATTCATAGCTTGATCAAGCGGACCGCTAATAATTTTTAACTCAATTAATCCTTCTGTCAGCCGCTGAAGCGCCACTTCATGAAATGACTTAATCGATTGCCCTACTCGCATAGCTTGAATAGCTTCAGATTGTGCAGCCAAAACCAGGTCATACAACTCCGCCTGAGCACTAGAAAAGCGACCATTGACAGGAAAGGTTCGGGTTATATCACCGGCATAACCTTCTATTTCGCAACCTGCATCAATCAAAACCAAGTCCCCAGAGCGCAAGCAGTCTGCACGATCAACATAATGCAAAATGCATCCGTTATCACCCCCACCAACAATAGTCTGATAGGCAGTCGCCTTAGCGCCTTCCATTCGGAATTGATGCTCAACGAAAGATGCAAGTTGATCTTCAGTCATTCCAGGTTTACAGGCCTGCATTGCGGCCACGTGACCATTCGCTGATATACGTCCAGCCTCGCGCATAACATCTCGCTCTTCCCCCGATTTTATCATACGTGCCGGATGTAAGTTCCGAGACAGATCAACACGATGAAATAATGAATTCTGCCGCCGACGGCCACTGCCGGATGCATTCATGGCTTGATCTACCAGCTTGGTTGAATGGGGGCAAAAGAATGGATATTCGATCCACGATATGTCTGCCAACAAGAGATTTAATTCTGATTCCAGCATATCAAGTGAGAGACCCTCATCAATCCCCAGTTGGGATTTAACATGATTTGGTCCCAACCGCCTGCCCGTCCAAACTTCTTGATCTGGATTCTTGGGACGGACAAACAACCGATCAGGCTGACCTGGGCCGAATAACAACACCGCATTAGGCTCTGTAAAACCTGTCAGATACCAAAAATCACTCGATTGCCTAAAGGAATACTCAGTATCACGGTTTCGTAGTACTTCGTGTGCCGCCGAAATTAATGCCAAAGAATTCTCGGGCATTAGTGCTTTTAAACGACTTCGTCTAGCCTCGTAGACATGCAATGCAAACATCGGATACTCGCTTAATGAACGACTTGAAGATCGGTGTGTTGATTTATATTACCGTGTAACTCTGTGGCTACCAAAAGTGCGGCTAGTCGTACATGTTCACTGATGTCTGTAAAAGCTTTTTCAAGTGGCTCTTCAGAACTATCTGCCTCAGCTCGCGCAATTTCAGAAAGATCCTCTAGCGCTTGCCGCGTATCTTCAGACATTGGATGGTCCTTAGTTAGCCCACCAGATAGACCCAATCCGACAAGGAATGATTCACACCAAGCACCCAAAGCATCGGTACGTTCCTCAATAAATTCCTGGTCATCTGGGATCAACAACTCAAAGTCAAGCCCAAAACTATTCCAGCTGGAATGTAATTCGCCAAATAATGTTTCAAGAGTTTCAGTAATTTGGCTCAATTGTCCTGGCTGCAGATCAGCATACTCGGCCAGATGCGCTATGTATTCTTCCGGTAGTAAATTAAGTTTAGCAGCCATTAGACCCGCTAGCAGACCCTGAGCTTCAGAGGCTCGAATCTCAGAATTTTGATCTACCAGCCAATCATCTAATGAACGATACAATTCTTCAATCATTTTATATCTCCTTCAAGGAACTGTATCACGTCTGTTGTGCCCAAGAGAGAGCAGACGTATCATGGGGACAGGCGTTTAGGAAATATGAAATGCGTAATGATTTGCAGGAGTTGAGAGATCAAACTGAGAAACTGATCAAACTTTCAAAACAATTGCATCAGGAAAACCGCCACCTGAGAAAGCAACAGGCAGAACTTAAGCGGACGCGTGCAGACTTACTAATGGAGCGCGATGGAGCTCGTGTGCAAATTGATGCCATTTTAGGTCGACTCAAAAATTATGAGGTGCTGACATGACCGAAATTGCTACTGTACAAGTACAGATCCTTGGCCGGGAATTCCCTGTTTCCTGTCCGGCCGGACAGGAGCATGAGCTTGAAGCAGCGGCAGAATTTGTTGATAATCGAATACGAGAGATTCAGGAAAAAACAGGCAGTAACGTACTTGAACGATTAGCGGTAATGGCTGCTCTAAATATTGCTCATGAGCATCTTAATAGTGACACACCCGATGTCGATGAAGAATTAAAGAAACTCGCTGATCGGATTGGCTCGACGCTTCTCAGACTGTCTGATAGTGAAGCAGGCTGATATACTATTATCAACCTGGGTTGTACGCTAGTCAGTTATGTCCTCGAGCCGATACTCTTTTTCTAGGGAGGCTAAGAACATGTGGTGCGCAGGTCCGTTTACGGAAAGCCTAATGCCTGTTCGCGTTTCCCGCCTTGAACCGTCGGGTTCAAGGGCTAAACTGGCAGCGGCAACCTGGGGTCTATATGTCTAAGGCGACGCTTAGAGCAACTCTTTTTGCTAGGCGAGATTTACTAGCGGAACAAGTACGATATGGGTTCAGCAATCTCATATGCCGCTATCTCCTAGACCAACTACCCACAACCCAGATCAATATAGGATCTTATGTGGCACATGGATCTGAAGTAACGCTTGAGTTATTTCATCAACAAATCTTTTCCTCACATCACCAATTATTTGTCCCGAGGATACAATCTCGGACTGAAATGGAAATGTCACGCCTGGCTTCAGAGACAGATTTAGTCAAAGGGAGGTTTGGAATTCAAACCTCAAAGCAAGACCAGACTAGTCCCTTTGATTCGCTTAACTGGCTAATCATGCCCTGCACAGGATTCGATCGCAGAGGCCATCGTTTGGGCATGGGTGGAGGATTTTATGATCGCGCACTAGAAAAGTGCAGTCAATCTTCACCACTAAAAATTGGTGTTAGTTTCAATTGTCAAGAAACTGAGTTCGAACCAGATAATTGGGACGTGCCATTCAACTGGATTTTGACAGAAACAGGTTTTATCCGCCAATAATAGCGCTGTGAGTCACGGTGACGGCTAAGATCAGACCTCCAATCACCATAATCATTTTTAATGGATCACGCCTATTCATGCATCCTACACCTGTCCAATTTTTATGCAGAATACGTTAAATATTAAAAATGTCAATTTTTATAGTTAGTTAGATGCTATTACAAGAATCGTTCTCTAATAAAGAGGCTAACTGCTGGATTTTCCGTTTCATCGAAGTAAGTATATCCAATGTCATCAAAATAACTGACGAGCTCGTCGCGTTCTGACAAACCAGCCTGCATAGCTACCAACACTCGGCCATAAGCTGCGCCGTGGTTTCTATAATGGAATGCTGAAATATTCCAGCGGGATCCTATACGATTCAAAAATTTTAATAGCGCGCCAGGACGTTCCGGAAACTCAAATCGAAAAACTAATTCTGAACCAGCCTCGGGACTGCGGCCGCCTACCATATGCCGGATATGAAGCTTAGCTAGTTCATTATCGGTCATATCAACTACCGAAAACTTGGCTAAATTTAAGCGAGAGACTAGCTCCTTTCGATCATCGGTGCTTGGATCGGTGGCAACACCTACAAAAATATGTGCTTCGTTTTGATCAGCATATCTATAATTAAATTCAGTAATATTCCGGGAGCCGATATGCTCGCAGAACGACTTAAAAGCACCTGGTCGTTCTGGAATTGTAACAGCCAAGATAGCTTCACGCCTTTCTCCAACTTCAGCGCGTTCGGCCACATGACGAATGCGATCAAAATTCACATTAGCACCCGACAGCACAGCTACCAAGGATTCTCCAGAGCCCTCGCGTTCCGCATATTTCTTTAAGCCTGCCACAGCGAGGGCACCTGCAGGTTCATTAACACTGCGTACATCATCAAATACATCTTTTACAGCAGCGCAAATTTCGTCGGTAGTTACAGTGATAACCTCATCGCAGGTCTCTTTGAGGATGTTGAAATTATTCTCACCGATTTGCTTGACGGCCACTCCATCAGCGAAAAGGCCAACCTGGGCCAGTACCACACGTTCTTTAGCATCCATCGCTGCCGCCAAACACGCCGCATCTGCTGGCTCAACAGCTATCACTTTGATCTCTGGTCTCACGTATTTAATATACGCAGCCATACCTGCTGCTAGCCCGCCTCCGCCTACTGGAATGAATACGGCATCAATGGGTTGCATTACTTGCCTTAATAGCTCGACAGCAACAGTACCCTGCCCTGCGATAACGTCTATGTCATCAAAAGGATGCAGAAAGGTATAGTCATACTCAGCGACGAGCTCCTGACTCTTCACCAAGGCCTCATCAAAACTGTCACCGTATAAAATAACCTTGGCACCCCGGGCCTTTACAGAGCGGACCTTAATAAACGGCGTCGTGGTAGGCATCACAATAACAGCTGGAATTTTGAGCTTTTGAGCTCCTAGGGCGACTCCTTGAGCGTGATTACCTGCTGAGGCAGCAATTACGCCTTTTTCCAAAATTTGCCTCGGAATCCCAACCATTTTGTTGTACGCCCCACGGCATTTAAACGAATACACAGGCTGCAGGTCTTCACGCTTAAAAATAACGGTGCGGCCTAAACGATCCGACAGAAAGGACGCTTGATGCACAGGGGTTTCGATAGCCACATCATAAACACGTGCCGTCAAAATTTTTTTAATTAAGGTGTCAAACATGAAAAATCCAAATTCCTCCCTCATAGGATAGCGCCTGCGCCCTCTAACAGCTATGCTTTCTCTCTATTCAACGGAGCTACAGATGACGCAAGATTCAAGAAAACGTCAGGTGGCCGAAGCAGCTTTTGAAAAAATTCGTCATCTTTTAGACAAAAATACACCGATTGGGATCGGGTCTGGATCCACCGCCAATTGCTTCATCGACGTACTAGCCGAAAGCAAATGCGACATATTAGGGGTAGTAGCTGCATCAAAAACGTCCGAAGACCGTCTAAAACAATACGGAATCGATTTATTAGATCTCAATGCCACCGGAAGTCTTCCAGTATATGTTGACGGTGCTGACGAGGTCGATCCAAATCTCTGCCTCATCAAAGGTGGTGGAGCAGCGCTTACTCGCGAAAAGATAATTGCTGAGGCATCAACACAGTTCATTTGTATAGCTGATGATTCAAAATGGGTTGAGATTTTAGGCACATTTCCACTTCCTGTAGAAGTTATTCCTATGGCCAGAAGCTTAGTCGGGCGCGCCCTAGTCGAACTTGGTGGCGATCCTGAATATCGGCATGGCGTGGTCACGGATAACGGCAACCTAATACTAGATGTGTATGGGCTGAAAATCGTGGATCCCAAAGAGCTGGAATTGGCAATTAACCAAATTCCAGGCGTGGTCACTTGTGGCCTTTTTTCTAAACGGCCAGCTGACTTCCTACTACTAGCATCTGATACAGGAATTATTGAGCACTCAACAGAGGTCTAGGCTCCAACCAAAAGTCCGCCATTTTCTCGGTCATTACTCAAAGCACAGATTAAATCGGCACATCCTTACGTCGTCCGCGGGGTCAAAGTCGATAGAAATTTCAGCGCTATCACGGTGGTGCTTGCCCCGCTGAGCAAACTACTAAAATTCAAGTAGATTTAAAATATCAAGCTTTGATCCAGCCAATAATTAAAGTCAAGAAACTCGAGGATCCAGCTCGCCCGAAGAATAACGCCTTGCCATAGACTCAAGCCCAACGACTCTAATCTTTGAAGCCTGTCCCGCACACCCAAAAGCCTCGTAGCGCGCTTTCACAATCTCACTCATCGCCTCAGTGGCTTCTTTCAGATATTTTCGAGGATCAAATTCGGACGGGTATTTCGCCAGATAGCGGCGGATGGCTCCTGTTGATGCTAAGCGCAAATCAGTATCAATATTTACTTTCCGAACACCGTGTTTAATCCCTTCTTGAATCTCCTCCACTGGCACACCGTAAGTTTCTGAAATATCTCCACCGAATTCATTTATCGCCGCCAGCCAATCTTGGGGTACTGAGCTAGAGCCGTGCATAACTAAATGCGTATCTGGAATGCGAGCATGAATCGCCTTAATGCGCTCAATAGCCAAAATATCCCCTGTCGGGGGACGCGTAAACTTATAGGCCCCGTGGGATGTCCCGATTGCGATCGCTAATGCGTCAACATGAGTTGCTTTTAGAAAATCCACAGCCTCGTCCGGATCGGTTAGCATTTGCTCTCTAGACAAAATGCCCTCAGCGCCCACACCATCTTCTTCACCAGCTTGCCCCGTCTCTAGTGATCCCAAGCAACCGAGCTCACCTTCCACTGAAACACCGCAGGCATGAGCCATCCGCGTAGTCAGTGCAGTTACCTCCACATTATAATCGTAACTTGCTGGAGTCTTTTGGTCCTGCATCAACGAACCATCCATCATGACTGACGAGAAGCCCAACTGAATTGATTGCTGACACGCATCAGGTGATGCCCCATGATCTTGATGCATACAGACGGGAATGTGTGGGAATTCTTCGATAGCAGCTTGGATTAAGTGACTTAAAAACCGACTGCCAGCATATTTCCTTGCGCCAGCAGATGCCTGAACAATCACTGGTGCATCAACAGCGTTAGCCGCTTCCATAATGGCTCGCATCTGCTCAAGATTATTAATATTGAATGCTGGCACTCCGTAACATTGTTCAGCAGCGTGGTCCAACAATTGGCGCAAACTAATTAAAGCCATAAAGTCTCCTTATAAATTTGTTCTGTATTTCAACATCTGGAGCGCTGGCAAATCTTTTCCCTCAATAAACTCTAAAAGTGCTCCCCCACCAGTAGAGATATAACTGATTTGGTTTGAGACACCAAATTTTTCAATCGCTGCCAACGTATCCCCCCCGCCGGCCAGACTAAATCCTTTATTTTTTGCGATCGCTAGAGATAGTGCACGCGTCCCTCCTTCAAATTGAGGAAACTCAAAAACTCCAACCGGACCATTCCAAAAAATCGTTTCAGCAGTCGCTATCATGCTTCGATAAAAGGACTGCGTTTCAGGGCCCACATCGAGAATGATGTCGTCATCGACTAAATTAGCCGCACCCTTTACTACGGCTTGGGCGTCCGCCGAAAAATCTGATGCGACAATCACGTCGACGGGTAACGGAATGTTTACTTGCGCCATCAGCTTCTTAGCAGTGTCGATCAAATCCGCTTCAATCAACGATTTTCCAACATGAAACCCGGCTGCAGCCAGGCAAGTATTGGCGATCCCACCACCAACAATAATTTGATCCACCCGATTCGCCAACTCTTCAAGCGCCTTTAATTTGGTCGAAACTTTCGATCCCCCAACAATCGCCAGTGCGGGTCTTTTCGGACCGGCTAGAATTTGTCCGAGCGCATCCAACTCTGACATCAACAAAGGGCCTGCCGCAACTTCTGGTGCAAAAAGACCCACTCCGTGGGTGGATGCCTCTGCACGATGCGCAGTTCCAAAAGCATCCATTAAATAAATATCGCACAAAGCAGCCATTTTTCTGGAAAGTATCTCGTC
The DNA here is from genome assembly GCA_964520465.1 of uncultured Pseudomonadales bacterium. Lineage (GTDB taxonomy): Bacteria > Pseudomonadota > Gammaproteobacteria > Pseudomonadales > Litorivicinaceae > HIMB30. The sequence continues at coordinate 12,439 of CAZFNA010000021.1, forward strand.
ATTATTTTTCTCGCCGCTGAGATATCGAACATTTTCTAATAGAACTAAATCGTGCTGTTGATCAAAACCGTCAATCCAGTCACAGACCAACGGTACTGTTAGACAAAGTTTTTCGGATAATATCTTTGCGACAGGGGCTAAGCTATATTCTGGTTCGCGAGCACCTTCCTCAGGTCGGCCAAGGTGGCTCATGACTGAGACTTTTGCGCCCTGTTTTAGCAATGCAATCAGCGTTGGCAGTGCCGCATTAATTCGAGCAACCGATATTACTTCGCCATCTTTTATAGGCACGTTAAGGTCCTGCCGCACCAAAACTCGCCTTCCTCGTACGTTCAAGTCAGCCATGGTTTTAATCACTGGAATCCATACCCGCAATTGATTGCCAATGCAGCAATAAATCTACAATTCTGTTGGAGTACCCCCATTCGTTGTCATACCAAAACAATAGTTTGGCAAGTCTCCCATTTACCATCAACTGAGTCGCATCAAAAATGGAGGATGCAGGATGATGATTAAAATCGATAGAAACCAAAGGCTCCTCATTAACGGCAAATAGCCCATCTTGAATTTGTGCCCAATTGAACATCGCATCCAAAATTTCAGTCTCGGTAACTGCCCGATTAAGTTCAACTGTCAAATCTACACAAGATACATTTTGGGTAGGCACACGCATCGAAAATCCCTGAATACGGCCTGATAGCTCTGGCAACACCCATTCAAGTGCCTTGAGCGCATTGGTACTAGTTGGAATCATAGAGCTTCCTGCCGATCGACCACGTCTTAAGTCGAGGTGTGCTGAGTCGATCAGTACCTGATCATTGGTGATTGAGTGAATAGTCGTATAAAAGCCGCGTTCTATATCAACAGTTTTAGTCAATCCAGACAAACCGAGTCCGAGACAATTTGTAGTACAACTAGCTGCCGAAATAATTTTATGTGCGTCCGTCAGCAAATGGTGATTAATTCCGAACAGTACAGTCATATCCATATCCGGACCACCTGGCGCACCAATCAGTACGCGTGGAGCGCCAGCTTTCATGTGCGCATCAGCGGATTCCCTATTCGCAAACCGTCCCGAGCTCTCAAGAACTATATCAACAGGCGTACTTTTATAGTCTATCAATTCTGGCTTTAAGTATTGCTGGATGGCAACCGAATGGCCATTCAACGAGAAGCCGCCATTTGGACCTCTCTGGAATAAGTTCTCTGATCGACCATGAGTTGAATCATAGTGGGTCAGATGTACAAGATTCTCTGCATCGGCTTGATCATTGATTAAGACCGGCTGGATTCGATCAAACAGACGGCGCTCAGCTAACGCTTTGATAACACAACGGCCGATACGGCCATATCCATTGATTCCAAGATGCCAAACCAATCTAAAGTTCCTTCGCTTTGGAGACTACTTGATCGATAGTAAAGCCAAAGTGTTTCATCACCTCACCACCGGATCCAGATTCTCCAAAGGTTGTTATGCCAATAACGTCGCCAGCCAGGCCAGTATATTTGTACCAACAATCGGGATGGCCTGCTTCAATAGCCAAGCGCTTGGTGCAATTCACAGGTAAAACATTTTCACGATAGTCTTGCTCCTGTCGATCAAACCGGGTAGTCGATGGCATCGACACAACGCGAACACCGGACCCCAACTGTTTAGCCGCGTTGATCGCCAGCTCTACTTCCGAACCGGTCGCAATCAAAATAAGCTCAAGAGGGCCATCTTCCAGCTTCAACACGTAACCGCCGCGCTCAATGAACGAGACTTGGCCCTCGGTACGAGGCTGATTGGGCAATCCCTGGCGTGATAACACAAGCGCAGTTGGGCCCGGAAATATCACTGCCTGCTTCCACGCCACAAAGGTTTCAGTCGTATCGCACGGTCGCCAGGTTTCAAGGCCAGGTGTAGAGCGTAGACTCGTTAATTGTTCTATGGGCTGATGAGTAGGGCCGTCCTCACCCAAACCAATCGAGTCATGAGTGAACACGTAGATTACGCGTTGCTTCATCAGGGCAGCCATACGGACTGCGTTTCTGGCATATTCCATGAAAATCAAAAACGTTCCACCGAATGGTAAGAAACCACCATGCAGCGCAATCCCGTTCATCAGCGCGCACATTCCAAATTCACGGACGCCATAGTGCAAATAATTACCACCCGGATGCTCCCGACTAATTGCTTCACACTTTGACCAAACGGTCAGATTAGAATGACCGAGGTCAGCAGATCCACCCAATATTTCTGGAAATACTTGTGTGACAATTTCAATCGCGTTTTGCGAAGCTTTGCGGGTAGCAAGCTTAGGTGATTCAGTTTGCGTAGCAATTATCGCCCGGTCCAGTTCAGCCAAAGCGTTGTCGGTTATTAGCCCTTGAGTTCTCCTCTCAAATTCAGACGCCAGATCGGGGTAATGAGAGCGGTAGTTCTCAAAGAGTGTGTTCCATTGGACCTCATGCGACCACCCGGTCTCTCGGGCATCCCATGCAGCATAAATATCTTCCGGGATATCAAATGGCGGGCTGGACCATCCCAGAGCCTCACGGGTCGCCAAGATTTCAGAATCACCGAGTGGCGCGCCATGAGTCTTTTCACTACCTGCTAAATTTGGAGAGCCGAAACCTATTACAGTACGGCAGCAGATCAGGGTAGGGCGTACCGTTTCCAAACGTGCTGTATTCAGTACTGTCTCAATCTCGGACGCATCATGCCCATCAACTCCACGAATCACCTGCCAGCCATAGGATTCAAATCGCGCCGGGGTATCATCGCTGAACCAGCCCCTGACGTCGCCATCAATCGAAATGCCATTGTCATCGTAAAATACAATCCGTTTTCCAAGGGCAAGGGTCCCAGCGAGAGAGCAGACTTCATGGCTCACCCCCTCCATTAAACAACCATCACCCACAAAACAATAGGTATTATGATCAACAATGGGAAATTGATCCCGATTAAACTGAGAGGCTAGTGTACGTTCCGCCAAAGCCATCCCAACGGCGTTAGCTAACCCCTGGCCTAGTGGTCCTGTAGTCGTCTCAACCCCAGCAGTATAGCCAAGCTCAGGATGACCAGGCGTGCTTGAATGCAACTGCCTAAATGCCTTTAGGTCGTCAATAGTTAAGTCGTAACCTGTCAAATGTAGTAATGAATAGATCAGCATAGATCCGTGACCATTCGACAAGACAAACCGGTCCCGATTAGCCCAATTCGGATTTACCGGATTATGACGTAACGTTCCACGCCAGAGAACTTCAGCAATATCAGCCATTCCCATAGGTGCGCCAGGATGTCCTGAATTTGCTGCTTGAACAGCGTCAATACTCAAAAATCGAATCGCATTGGCCAGTTTTCTGCGGTCAATCATGTGTAGTCCTTCTACGTCAACCAAGAATTTCCGAGCGGCCATTGTTATGAAACTGGAGCAGAACCACAAGACAGGATTTCTCTTCCGCATTGACATATAAGGATATCTTTATACAATTATGCTTGCTGAGGCCTGCCTAGGAACCGCCAAATGACCGATTTTAATTATTTTACTTCCGAATCTGTTTCAGAAGGTCATCCGGATAAAATGGCTGATCAAATATCGGATGCGATCCTTGACGCACTTTTAACGGACGATAAGCACACACGCGCTGGCATTGAAACTATGGTAAAAACCGGCCTGGTTGTAGTTTCGGGTGAGGTACGTACCGATACTTGGGTTGATATTGAAGATATCATTCGCCAGGTAGTTCTAAATATTGGTTATGACCATTCTTCACTCGGATTTGATGGCAACACCTGCGCTGTGCTTAATGGTATTGGCAAGCAGTCAAAAGATATTGCTAAAGGGGTTGACGAGACTGAGTCACATGAGCAAGGAGCCGGAGACCAAGGTCTAATGTTTGGGTACGCAACTAAGGAAACAGATAGCCTGATGCCTGCGCCCATTCATTATTCGCACAAATTAGTTCGCCGCCAAGCGGAGGTACGAAAAAACGGGTTGCTGCCTTACCTTCGCCCAGACGCCAAAAGCCAGGTGACTTTTGCTTACGATGGCGACACTATTGTCGGAGTCGATGCTGTCATTCTCTCAACTCAGCATGACGAAGATGTTTCGTTAAAGCAGCTGCAGCGCGATGTTAAAGAACATATTATCGTACCGGTGATACCAGAGGCGTGGCTAACTGACAAAACAAAGTATCACATTAATCCAACCGGTCGTTTTGTAATCGGCGGCCCTATGGGAGATGCAGGCCTTACCGGCAGAAAAATTATTGTTGATACTTATGGCGGCATGGCACGACATGGTGGCGGAGCTTTCTCTGGTAAAGATCCTTCCAAGGTAGATCGATCAGGAGCCTACGCAGCACGTTATGTTGCGAAAAACCTTGTAGCCGCAGGCCTAGCTGACCGCTGCGAAGTGCAAATATCATACGCAATCGGTGTGGCTGAGCCCACCTCAATCCGAGTTGAGACATTCGGTACATCAAGGCTAAACAACGTACAATTAGACCAACTAGTTCGCAAATACTTTGATTTGCGACCAAGAGCAATCTGCACCATGCTCGATCTAAAGCGACCAATTTATCTTCCGACTGCTGCCTATGGGCATTTTGGGCGCGATGATCTGGACTTAACTTGGGAGCGCACTGATCGCGGAAGAATACTGGCTGATGCGGCCGCCAAACTGTAAACGAAAAAATCGAGGTAATTTAATGAGCGCAGTTCCTAAAGACCTTTTAAACGGTGATTATAAGATCAAAGATTTATCCTTGGCCGACTGGGGTCGAAAAGAAATTCGGCTGGCAGAGAGCGAAATGCCGGCATTGATGCGGCTTCGGGAGAAGCATGCAGCTAAGCAGCCATTGAGTGGAGCCAAGATCATTGGCTGTATACATATGACGATACAGACCGCTGTGCTCATCGAGACTCTGATTGCTCTAGGAGCTGAAGTACGTTGGAGCTCCTGTAATATTTTCTCGACCCAAGATGAAGCAGCAGCAGCGATGGTTGCCGCTGGTGTTCCAGTGTATGCCTGGAAAGGGCAAACAAACCAAGAAAATGAGTGGTGTATTGAGCAAACCATCCTGAAGGATGGTAATCCTTGGGATGCCAACATGATGCTCGATGATGGAGGTGACCTGACCACGATGGTCCACGAAAAATATCCACAAATGCTCTCGCACATTAATGGGGTGACCGAAGAAACAACTACCGGGGTGTACCGCCTGGTTGAAATGCTCCAGAACGGTCAATTAAAAATCCCAGCAATTAACGTAAATGACTCAGTCACGAAGGCTAAAAACGATAACAAGTATGGATGTCGTCATTCCTTAAACGATGCAATAAAACGCAGCACAGATATGTTGTTAGCTGGTAAGCGTGCCTTGGTTATTGGCTATGGTGACGTAGGTAAAGGGTCCGCTCAAAGCCTCAGGCAAGAAGGCATGATCGTCCGCGTGACTGAATCTGATCCAATCTGTGCGATGCAAGCCTGCATGGATGGATTTGAAGTTGTCAGCCCCTACCGTAACGGCATAACAACAAATCAAGTGGCCGACTTGGATACGCGTCTGCTAGACGATACTGATATTTTAGTCACCGCTACCGGCAATATTAATGTCTGCGATGCCGCGATCCTTCAGTGCCTGAAAAAAAGGGCCATTGTTTGTAACATTGGCCATTTTGATAATGAAATCAATACTGCTTTTATCCGAAAAAATTGGCGTTGGGAGGAGGTCAAACCTCAGGTCCACCAGGTTTTTCGATCGGCATCGGATGACGATTATTTAATACTCTTAGCAGAGGGTCGGTTAGTCAATCTAGGGAACGCTACAGGCCACCCTTCCCGAATAATGGATGGATCGTTTGCGAATCAAGTACTCGCACAGATCGAAATCTATCAACGAGCATTTGCCAACCTCTCCGAGTCCCAAAAGCTGGCTAATATTGGGATCGAAGTATTGCCTAAGCATCTCGATGAAGAAGTCGCACGCTGCATGGTTGAGGGGTTTGGTGGTGTTATCACAAAATTAACGCCGGAGCAGGCAGATTACGTCGGCGTTTCGGTGGAAGGACCATTCAAACCTGAAAACTATAAGTATTGATCTTGAGAATACCTCGCCTGTATGCAGCCATAATATGGCCTAGAATAGGTGAGTTGATTCTATCGGATCGAAATCATCATTATCTTGCGCGAGTTTTAAGAGCAAAGCAGAATCAGAACGTTGAACTCTTTAATGGCCAAGGCAAGCTCATGACTGCCTCAATTACAGCAATCTCAAAGGCCCAAACCATCGTCAAAATCGAGGCTATTAAAGAGTCCTTAGACCATCGTTTGCCTGTGACCTTAGGACTCGCATTAATCAAAAATGATCGTTTCGATTGGGCAATACAAAAAGCAACTGAGCTTGGTGTGTCTGCCATCCAACCCTTTATTTCACAATTTACTGACTCAGCACCCAAGCCAGACCGGTTGGATAAAAAATATTCGCATTGGAGAGAAATCCTGCTTAATGCGTGTGAGCAGTCAAGAAATAACTGGTTGCCTGAACTTCATCAACCCGTTCAACTTGATTCGCTCGAAACTTCGCCTCAAACCGTCATCGCACATCCATCAAACCTAACTGTTGCCATAGATCCCCAAGAGCCTACACTTTTGCTCATCGGGCCTGAAGGAGGCTTCAGTGGTTCCGAAGTAAGAGAACTCTCAAAAAAGAAGGTGAAAAAAATGGGGCTTGGCCCCACGATACTAAGAACAGAAACAGCAGTCATTGTTGGATTAACTTTACTCGGGCAACAATACGGCCAGTATTAGAAGGGACTTGTGGGAAAAAAAACACGCCGCATTGGGTTCTGGATGGATTCAGTCGAGACAATCAAGCCGCACAAAGACACGAGCTTTGCACTCATGCTGGCCGCCCAAGACTTGGGGCATGAGATTTTTTATCTGCCCAAAAACGGACTGTCGCTCGTGAATGGAGAGGCAAGGGCTACACTTTATGGGGTCAAAGCCACTGATGGCGTCCACGAGAATTTTATCATTTTATCTGAGCCCTCAGTCGAACCAATTTCAACTATCGATACTATCATCATCAGAGTAGATCCTCCGTTCGACAGCGAATACCTTTATGGAACTCATATACTAGACCGAGCCGCAGCAGAGGGGGTTCGAGTAGTTAATAATCCTAAAGCTATTCGCGACTGCAATGAAAAGTTGTTTGCGACAGAATTCAGTGAGCTGATGCCAAAAACGGTTGTCTCCTCAAAACACGATGACATTCGGGCGTTTCAAAAACGGCAGGGTGACATCATTTTGAAGCCCTTAGATGGCATGGGGGGCTCTGGGATTTTTCGAATCACAGCAGACGCGTTAAATTTAGGCGCCGTATTGGAAACGCTGTCGCCCAAGCAGACACGTCTCGTAATGGCCCAAGAATATCGTCCCGAAATTGTTGATGGCGATCGCCGGGTATTAGTACTAAATGGGAAGCCGATTGAACACGTTTTAGCACGCATCCCCTCTCAAGGAGAAACTCGCGGTAATCTTGCTGCTGGGGGTCACGGCGTTGTTATGTTGATCTCCAAACACGAACGGAAAATTGCAGAGGCCGTAGGTCCTAAATTGATGGAAAAAGGGCTTTTATTTGCTGGCCTCGATATAATCGGGAATCATCTAATTGAGATTAATGTAACCAGCCCAACTTGCGTACGCGAAATCGATGCTCAAATAGGCTCTAACATTAGCAGAGACTTTTTCAAAACACTTTTCAATGAGTGAGCTAAACTATAACAATTGCATCCGCGCAAGAGACAAAGTAACCATGAGTGAAGAACTAGCATCGACATGCTTTAACGGACAATTCCTTGTCTCCACGCCGGACCTAAAAGATGGCGTATTTGACTCATCACTAGTTCTGATTTGCGAACACAGCAAGCGTGGAGCCATGGGTTTTATAGTAAATAAGCCCTCTGATTTTTTAGTACAAGAAATTTTTAGCCAACTGGATATTGAAACTTCTGCTCGCTTAAACCCGAATATACAGGTTATGAATGGTGGCCCAGTCGAAATACAACGCGGTTTTTTATTATCCGGGTATCCACTGAGTGATGACGTGGCAGAAGTACTGGACGGCTTATATCTCGCCTCAAGCCCTGACGCACTCCCACTGGCGGTTGATGCGCTTAATCAAGGCGACGCCATTTTTATATTAGGTTATTCGGGTTGGTCAGAGGGTCAGTTGGAAAACGAAATAGCAGCCCATGCATGGATTAACGTCCCATGGGATGCTGATGTGATCTTCCAAATACCCACAGTTGACCGGCAACGGGCCGCCCTGGCACAACTTGGGATAGATCCTATCCAGTTGTCTGAAGGAGCGGGGCACGGCTAATGCCATTAGCTCTTGGATTTGACTATGGTTTAGCACGAATAGGTGTTGCAACAGGACAAACCCTAACTCAAACAGCAAGTCCTCTGAAAGCGATAAAGGCAAACGATGGTATACCTAATTGGGACGAGGTTGAATCTCTCTTAAACGAATGGCAACCTGATATCGTGATAATTGGCTTGCCTCTAAACGAAGATAACTCAACGAGCGATATGGCGCGGCGGGCCCGAAAATTTGGGCAACGAATTCATGGTCGATTTGGTATCCAAGTGGAGTATGTAGATGAATATTACAGTACTGTCGAGGCTCGTGAGCGCCTGAACTACAATGGAAAAGCAAGTGGCCAAGATGGAAAGCTGGATGCAGTAGCCGCCAGCCTGATTCTAGAACGCTGGCTTGGAGGACATCATGCGTGAGATCCGATCTCAAAAAGCAACTCAACAAGTAATGTACGAATTAATTGATCGAATTAAAGAATTCTATGCTGATGAAACGCCCCTAGTTATAGGAATCCAGACCGGTGGCGCATGGATAGCGAAAGCAATCTGCCAAAGACTTAACTGGGAAAAACCAGCCACACTGGATATTTCCCTGTATCGAGACGACTTTGAAACCAGTGGGTTAAAGCGATCTGGTACGACTGATCGAATGCCGCAACAGTTAAATGGTCAGCGGATTCTATTAGTGGACGACGTGCTCTATACAGGACGTACCATTCGGGCTGCACTTAATGTCTTGTTTGATTATGGGCGCCCTGGACGCATAGATCTTGGTATCTTGTACGACCGCGGAGGTCGAGAATTACCAATTGAACCAACTTTCCTTGGCGAATCTCTTGGCGAAAATGGGTTTAGACGGTGTAAACTGATGGGACCTGAGTCGTTAGTGCTCATGACACCGGACTCTGAATAAGGAACGCCATGCACGGTCCAGCTGCGCTCCAGCTCACATCGGACGGACGATTGAAACATCTTCTGACGACCGAGGGCCTTCCAGTATCTTTGATTACCGAACTTCTTGACACCGCTGAGACGTTTCTCTCTTCGCAAGGGCAGCCTGTAAAAAAAGTGCCCCTTTTACGTGGAAAAACAGTAGTAAATCTCTTTTTTGAGAACTCGACGCGCACACGAACAACATTCGATATCGCTGCGCATCGTTTAAGTGCGGATGTAGTAACGCTCGACATTCGTACAAGTTCAACATCAAAGGGCGAGACTCTTTTCGATACCTTAAAAAATCTCGAAGCAATGCAGGTAGACTTATTTGTAGTCCGGCACAGCGCGGGCGGCGCGCCATTTTTTATCGCGGACAGAGTGACCCCTAAAATTGCTGTCATTAATGCTGGCGATGGAACTCATGCCCATCCAACACAAGCCTTACTGGATTTGATGACCATTCGCAAACACAAGGGAGATCCGGCACAACTGTCTGTAGCGATCGTAGGCGACTTGAAGCACTCAAGAGTAGCGCGTTCCCTGATACATGGCTTGAGAGGAATGGGATGTCCTGATATTCGCGCCATTGGGCCAGGCACACTCCTGCCTGATGACCTGCCTCAACTTGGTGTCCATGCATTCAATAGGATCGAAGATGGCTTAAATAATGTGGACGTCGTGGTACTCCTTAGGCTTCAGAAAGAGCGAATGACGAGTGCACTTCTCCCAAGTGAACGCGAGTTCTTTAACTTATACGGGATGACCGAAGGGCGACTAGCCAAAGCTAATAATAACGCTATTGTCATGCATCCCGGCCCGATAAACCGAGGAGTGGAAATAGATAATAGAGTGGCGGACGGGCCCCAGGCCGTCATTCTAGATCAAGTTACCAACGGCATAGCGATTCGAATGGCTGTTATGGCAATGACGATATCGACTCAACAGGAATTAAAATCATGAGTTTAGTTCTTATTAATATCCAAGTGATTGCTCCTGACTGCCCACTTCATCAAGCAACTTCCGTTGGTATTGATCAGGGCGTGTTCGTCGATCCTGAATCATTAATTGGCGCCGATGTTTTCGATGGGCAAGGTGCTTTTTTAATTGCGGGGCTGATTGATTTGCGCGTCAATCTAAGAGAACCTGGGCTAGAACATAAGGGAACGATCGCTTCTGAGACGCGTGCGGCAATCCATGGTGGCGTAACTACCGTCGTAGCGACTCCAAATACAGACCCGGTTGTAGATTCACCAGCAGATGTGCGCCTGATCTTAGAGAGAGCAAAGACCTCAGGCTTATGTCGAGTTTTGCCTACAGCAATGTTGACCCAAGGCGGAAAAGGAAATCATCTTTCTGAAATGGCTGCGCTAATCGATGCTGGTTGCGTCGCTCTCGCTCAAGGCAATCAACCGTTCGGCTCCAGAAAAATTGAGTTCAATGCATTAAAATATGCCCAAAGTCTGGGAATTCGCATCATTCTTGATCCGGAATCACAAGATTTTGCAGGAGGATGTGCGCATTCTGGTCAATTTGGAATAGGGCTTGGTTTGTCACTGAACTCCCCATTATGTGAGATCCTCGGATTAGGATCAGACCTCGATCTTGTCGAGGCAACTGGTGTTAATGCGCATTTTTCCCGGCTAACAACAAAGACAGCTGTCGTCCGCTTGAGGGAGGCTAAAGCAAAAGGCCTAAATGTAAGCTGTGATGTATCCCTGGCGCACCTTATCTACTCAGAGTCAGCTATCTCCAGCTTAGATCCCAATTTTCACCTGGAGCGACCACTACGCACCGAAGTCGACCGACAGGCGTTAATCGATGGCGTCAAGGATGGGACAATTGACGTAATTGTGTCAGATCACTCACCACATGAAACAGGCGCAAAGCTAGCTCCTTTCCCAGAAACAGAGACTGGAATGAGCCTTATCGAAGGGGTGCTCCATCTGCTGATCCAACTGGATCAGTCTGGAGACCTGCCATTCGAGTGTAGTTTAAAAGCCATGAGTTCGCATGCCGCCCGACTGATTGATCGAGATGACCTTGGACAAATCATCTACGGACATCCAGCTGACTGCGTTCTTTTCAATCCATCAAAATCGACGACATTTAAAGAACCTAACTGGACAAGCGCTGGATCCAATAGTCCGTTATTCGGAAAAACTCTTCCGGGGGCTATTATTGCAGCCTGGATCGATGGACAGGAAGCAACCATTTAGCTAATGAAACGATCACTTGACCTAAAACAACAACTGCTGTTCATAAAGCAATCTATTCATGACGCAGAAAGGCTCGCACAGAGGCCCAAAGGCTCTGTCGAACTTCTTGCCGTTTCAAAAACTAAGCCTGCATCTGACATTCAGTCGCTATACAACCTTGGGCAGCTATCTTTTGGTGAAAATTATGTTCAGGAGGCCGTTGATAAAATTGTCGCCCTGTCAGCACTTCCAATTGAATGGCATTACGTTGGGAGCATTCAAAGTAATAAAACTAAAATTATCGCGGCACACTTTGATTGGGTGCATACGGTGGATCGTGAGAAAATCGCAACTCGACTTAATGATGTCCGTACAGGTGAGCCTTTAAATATCCTTATTCAGGTCAATGTTGATAAATCAGAAGGAAAGTCCGGAGTTCACCCTATAGATCTGAATGCCTTAACACAGACAATACTCAATTTACCAAATCTAAGACTTAGAGGACTTATGTCCATTCCCAATCCAACCAACGAATCGGAATTACGTCAGGCACACCAAGATCTAAAACAACTATTTGAGGATATCAAGAGAAATCATCCCGAGAATGGTTTCTTTGATACGCTATCCATGGGTATGACTAACGATTTAGGCATAGCAATTAAAGAGGGTAGCAGTATGGTTCGTATCGGGACGGCATTATTTGGAGCAAGATCTCCTCGGAAAACCTTGTGAATCCAAAAATAGGTTTTATTGGAGGTGGCAATATGGCTCAAGCCATCATAGCCGGGCTACTGCAGAATGGTCACCCCAGCACAGATATATTAGTTTCTGATCCTAACCCTGACTGTCGCCAGCATCTAAAATCGGAGGGCGTTAGATGTTTTGACATGAGCGCCCCTGTGATGGAGCTGGCGAGTGTGATCGTGATCGCGGTTAAGCCACAAGTCATGATTACAGTATTAGCGGGCCTTAGGGAGCAACTTAGGACGCAACAGATCATCGTGTCAATTGCTGCCGGAGTAACACTAAAAACCATTCGCCGCAATTTAAACGGTTGCCTGAATCCGATGGTCCGCGTTATGCCAAATACCCCAGCATTGATTGGAAAAGGTATGTCTGCCCTTGTTTCAGATGCAGAACTCTCACAATCGGATCGACAGGCTGTGCAATCGATTTTCGAATCCTGCGGTCAAGCTCTTTGGGTCCCTACCGAAGACGCCATTAATGCAGTCACCGCAGTCTCAGGCTCAGGTCCTGCTTATTTCTTTTTATTGATCGAAAATCTCATTAATACTGGTGTTCGCCTCGGATTAACTCATGAAGTAGCCAGACAACTGGTGATCCAAACAGCGGTAGGCGCAGCAGGGATGGTTGAATCATCAGATGTGGGGCCGGATGTCTTAAGGAAGCGAGTTACTTCCCCAGGAGGAACGACTCAAGCTGCTTTATCTGTTTTTAATGAACAAGACTTCGCCAACATTGTGGATGTTGCGCTAATAGCAGCCCACAATCGTGCATACGAACTCTCAAAAGACGGGGCTTAAAACTTACGATAGTTGAATAACTTAACTTAGGAATGTTCATGCAAGCGGATCTAATCTTTTATATATTAAACACAGTAATTGCAGTTGTCGTATCACTAATAAGTTTACGCTTTTTGCTGCAGCTCACACAGGCCAATTACTATAACTCTATTTCTAAGGGTGTTAATAGGTTCACCGC
>CAZFNA010000022.1:0-7110 GCA_964520465.1 uncultured Pseudomonadales bacterium
ATGACTGTCAGGATCGCTGAAACCCTGAAATAAATCCATTCACTAGAACGTCGCAAACTTATTTTAGAGCGTTAACACCATTTTTTTAGGTCTTAGTATAAATTATGAACATAACCATTAACAACAAATGAAGTGATGAAATAAAATATATATGTAAGCGTCGAATGGCCAAAGGTAAGAAACTGATTGAAACTAGAGCTTCGGTAAGGCAGGCTCGTGAATCATCTGATTTGATGAGTTAATTTGGGTGTAAAGGTGTCAGGTACTTCTACTCATTTAAAAGCTTTGGGCATATCAATGAGTGCTGCAAAGAGTTGGATTTACCAAAACGTTGGTGCGCCATCGACGATCTTTCAAATATGTCGAGAATATTCAATCTCGAACCAAATGATCTCAGAAATCCTAAATACCGGTAATATCAACGCAAAAGCTGTCGAAAATTTCTTTCTTGGGCATGGCCTTTCTGGAGGGAAGCTTGACTCATCCATTGCAAAGTCCTTGTTCACAATAACCGACCATACAGATCTCGGAGTTAGTTATTTTGATCGTAAAATATCTGTTTTTGGTGTGCCAATTTATGCTTCTCCCGGTGTTGAAGGGAAAAAAATCCTGCATGCGGCATCGATAATGGCAGAGTATTTGGATAATGATGAAAACGGTCTTGCAGACAATCAGTTAGTCGTAAACTCGCTTGTCGCCGCAGAACACAAGTTATTAATGTGGAAAGATGAAGCGGATTTTCAATACATCAACGTCCCTACCTCCAAGATCCAAGATTTGGGTACTGATGAGACCAACCCTAGTTGGCATCAGACTCCTTCGAATGGACGATTTGATGCGGCTTTAGAAGAAGTACTGCATATGATTACTCAAGTAGGTTATGGCGGAGCTTACCCTGATGTTTTTGAGGAAAAAGTAGGGACTAGTGTTGCGGATGCAATGGATATTGCGCGTGGTGGTCGTTTTATAGAGGTTCCAGACAGCTACCCTTTGGATGCTTGGTTTACTTATAACGATAAAACGACGTCTTATGGAGAAATGACGACTGAGTATATTTACTGGGCGATCACAACTAATCTGGGTGCCCAATCTGCTAGGAGCGCTGAAATAGCATCTGAATGGAAACTTTATACACCTGAAATGTTGCAGGCATCAGATAAAGCCGTTATGGAAATTATAGGCAACCCGACATACCAGATCCCGACTACTTTGCCCGATGGAAACTATATGTAGGGCATGTGGCAAAAATCAGAGTTGCTAATGACAGGTTTCAAACTACACATTCATAGACCCTAACTGGGACAAGGTTTCTGGGTTTATGAACCTAACTGTTAGACATTTACTGGCCGGCTGACACAGTTCATTCCATGTCCGCAGGGGTCAGATGCATGCCTGTGATCTAAGAAAGTGTTGAGTGTCTTCGATGAACAAAGATCAAGTGGCGCCAGTCTAGGTATGCCAAACTAATGACATGTATTAGTTGTGAGTCTCTCATGTGACAGGACTTTCAAACACACGCTTATCAATTCATGCGTACGATTTGTGAGCTCAAATTTTTCCATTATTTATTCTTTGCTAATGGCATGACTTACCCAGCGCTTTGAGGCGCCAATAATTATACGGAAGCGGGGCTAGGAACCCAGCAATGAGCATCAGAGGCACCACCCACCAGGTAAGGATCGCACCCCCAGTCATTAAAACGTCGATGAGATTCATTGCCGTTTCCATTGCGACCATCGATATTAACGACATGCCAATGGCGGTTTTGAAGGCTATTCTGACGCTCATTTGCTTTAATAAAATACATGTTTCTAATGCGATTGAAGTAAGTAGTCCGTTGATTATCGCAAGTGCCATGATTTGCCAGACTGGCCAATTAAGTGCAGTAAATTGAGCGTAAGCAATTGTCCCAAAGTCACCTATTGAACATCCGAGGAGGCACCATCCTGTATTTTTTGAGGCTCTTTGCCAGGTATGCTTGCATACCCAGAATGTCGATAATCGATCTGCTCGGGTCAATTTAACTTGTCCTGCTAGTTCGGATGATTTAGATATATAGAATACCCGATTGAATATATTTAAGTGGGCTTCGTTGCAAATTTTCTGGAGATCCCGAAAAAGTTAGGATTAACGCACTCCATCGTGCGCATTAGAAAACCACGTGGTGTTTTAAGGCATAGCAGATTTTGTTTTTACTTGGGTGAAAAACTAACTTTACGCTGCCTTGAACAGGGCGCTTTTAATTTGATCCAATTCGGCTTGGATGCTTTCAGCTAATAGGTTAATGGCAACATTAGCTTTAAATATGTGGACGAAGTCTGCGTCTATAACTTTTACCAAACTACTGAGAGCCTTCATTAAATTTATTTTGCTTTCAACGTCACCTGTCTCTAAAGCGTCTAGTGATAATAAAATCAGCTCGTTAAGTTTAATCGTCGGATTGTTTTTCATGGCTCAAGCTCTCCAAAAGGATCTGATGTAGAACAGTCTTTTCACTGGGGTTGACAAGTTTTATCTGGTCTAGAGCCAAGTGCCCCGTTGAAAGTAACTCGACGAGTGTATTTTTATCGATGTGTAAGTTCATAATGCACCTCCATTATTATTCTAAATAATAATGATTCGTATTTGCAAGGAAATTCTCATGGATTTGCCACTCGTTGAATACTTTTGTAATTATCGGCTCAATTGAAGAGGCGACATTGAAGAAATTCACGTTAGCCTGAACATATCCAAGATTCGGTTTCAGGAGGGTCTTTTAAACATGCTAAAAGTATCTACTTTTAGCATGTTTAAAGCGTTATAAAAGATCGGTGTCGATACCACATGACTCTGGATCACCATAAGATATCAGCATCGCGGGTTTAGCATATTTATTCATAGTGGCGACAAACTTTAGCGTAATGTGGTGTTAGATAAATCGATTGTCGATGAGACGAGGAGCAGTGTGACTAAGAAGCTTCGCAGTTATGATGATCAAAACTGATCTAGCGCAGCATTACGGAAAGTTTGTTTAAAAGGTTGGCGGCTATTATGCGTATTTTCTGTATTTGGCTAGTTCCACGGGTTACAAAATAGGGGTTAATAAGCTCACTTGGGCTATCGACACTGTTGACACAGGACATATAAAACATGGTGGTGCGCCACGAGCTGAGCACCATTCTTTTCTGGTATTTCGTTCTGTAAAGTCTTCATCCTGTCTGAATAAAATTCAGAGATTTGGTTACAGTTTACGCAAACCATATGGTCATGGTCTGCTTCTCTGGAAAGCTCGTAAACTGTGCTAAGCCCCTCAAACTGATGACGAAGGACTAGTCCAGCTTCTTCAAACTCTTTTAGCGTTCGATATACTGATCCCATACTCAGCGGTTTAAAGTTGAGCGCGATGGTATCAATCAGCAGATCAATGTCGAAATGCGTTTCAGCGGAGGAAAATAGCGTCTGCAGTACGCTTAGTCGATTCGGCGTTGGTCTTAAACCACAGGATTTTAATAGTGCGATTTCTTGGATCATCATGTGCCCTGTGAAAGCCCAGCCATTCGATTAAATTGCAAGTAGCTTTGAACTAATTTCTTCAACTCAAGCGGCCTCGGAAATTGTATTTATGATGCCTTGGCATTCCTCTACAATACAATAACGCAGCATGGTGAGCGCGGAGCGAGCTTTTAATCTTTGATAACAATCATTGTTTGATACACCCAACCAATTCTCTATCTTTGAGTGCAAGTTTAATTTTGCCTCTAAGCTGTCCGACTTATAATTTGCTTCAATAGCTGCTTCGATTAATTCATTTAAAACTTTTATTCTGGCCACTTCTTCCATGGATACCCCAACCGATCAATTTGAGCCTTTTTCCTGATTGGCAATCGTACGTAGTTAGATATATGAATACGAGTGATTTGCAATCATATTTGCATTATTAATACAAATAGCTATTATTGCAAACACAAATTGTTCGCAAATAGAAGGAAGGGTTGAATGAAAAGTCGATTGATTGCGCTCGCTATATGTACATCAGCAGCGAGTTTTGTTTGGGCTGGCGGGCATACGACCAACTATGGTCCATTCCCAATCACTCTCGAAGGATATAGTGGGAATAAAGAAAACTCCGTGTCCTACTCGGGTCAAGTTGCGCGTCACGTATTACACAACAGCTTGAAAAAAGCGATCTCCAGCGGTCAATCACTTGAGGTGATGAATTACTATTGGGCTGGGCAAAAGGGCGTGCTTAATGCTTTGGACCCTAAGTCAAAGGATGGGTTTCCGGTAGCAGAAACCAATATTAATGCAATATCCAAGGGCAAGAATCTTAATAAGAAAACATACAAGGGACAAGTCACGGGTTTTCCGGGTGATATGACGGGCCCAGAAGTTGTTGAGTTTTGGCTGTCTGAGGCAGCTAAGTCAAAGAAAGGTTTTGACGCAAAAACAGGGCTGGATTACACGCAATTAGTGTCCAAGTATTTAATGGGTGCGGTGTTCTATAACCAGGCTTGTGATGGCTACCTCGATGAAAAGCTGAACGCAGATAATAAGCCAAACAACAAGCCATATAAGAAAGGTGCTTACTACACTGGTAAGGAACATGTATGGGATGAGGCGTTTGGATATTGGGGTGCCCCAGCACATACTATGACGTTGACTCCAAAGCAGACGTACAGTATTGCAAAAGGAAAAGACCTGGCGGCAGCGGATGCGAACGGCAACGGTAAAGTAGACTTAAAGTCAGAGATGACTTTTGGCCATGCATACTATGCGGCAGACGCGGATAAGAGCGGTAAGACAAAATATCTCCACACAGTCACGAAAGCTTTTATTGATGGTCGACAATTGATCACTGACGCTGGTGGTAAGGCTCTATCTGATGTTCAGAGATCTCAGTTAAAGTCATTCTCTGAAACTATTTGTTCCAATTGGGAACGAGTGATTGCAGAGGCAACATTTAAGTATGCGGGATCGGTCTATAAGGATATTCAGAAACTGCAAATTATTATCGAAGCGAACGGTGATACGACAAAAGCCTATCGCACTTATGCTAAGCATTATGGCGAGCTAAAAGGATTTGCATTGGCTTTGCAAACTGGACGTAATAATCTTGGATCGACTGCGGATACCATTAATAGCTTAACTGGTTACGGGCCTGTCACTTTGGATGGTAGACAAATTAGTGGGTTTACATTCAACAATAACTTTAGTTTTCAACTTAAGGGTATGGAAGGGTTTGCGCTACACATGTTGAAATTACAAAAGTTAATTGATGAAAAATTTAATCTCTTGGCAAAGAAAAATAATATGATGGCTGATTTTGACAAGGTTGCTAAATTACTTGGTGATTCTGGATACGTTGAAAACGATTAGTCAGACCATCTGCTGATGGAGTATTTGTTTTTAACAGTTGATGCGCTTCTGCAGGATTTTATTAACCCGCAGAAGCGCATTTTTATTGGGTACTTGTTCATAGCGTTCATGATTGCGGTCTCGGTATATGGTTATCGGTATCGTGGTAAATTCCGATTTAAATACCTGATTCCAGGGTTGTTATCCAGAAAGGTTTGGTTGTCCGCGTCGAGCAGAGCGGATTTTAAGTTATTGTTGTGTAACCGACTCCTCTTTGGCGGTATTTTTACAGGCTTCCTTTCCAAGAGTGCAGTTGGTCTTTCTATTTATTTCTGGGTTCTTGAATCGTACGGATTATCGTCTGGACTACTGGCGCAACTCAATCCATTTGTTCAATCAATTATTTTTACAGCCTGCCTATTCGTAATTGACGATTACAGTCGGTATTGGGTTCATCGATGGTTACATCAGTATCCAATATTATGGGAATTTCATAAAGTACATCATTCGGCAACTTTTTTGACGCCATTCACGGTGTTTCGAACTCACCCACTAGAGGCTGTTTGCTTTTCCTTGAGAGGTATTTTAGTCCAAGGATCTATCCTCGGTGTTGGGTTTGCACTTTTTGGGACCGGATTGTCTCTTGCAACTATTTTAGGAGCGAATGCACTGAGCGTAATATTTCACAGCGTTGGATCTAATCTGCGCCACTCACACGTGGCATTTCGTTATCCAAAGTGGCTAGAGTATTGGTTAATTTCCCCTGTTCAGCATCAGATACATCACTCGACGGAGGAGAATCATTTCGATAAAAATTTTGGGGTGGCGTTTGCGTGTTGGGATCGTATTCACGGAACGTTATACCTTTCAGATAATACACGATTAACGTTTGGTCTTTCCGCTGGCGAGGGTGCCTTGCCTCATAAGCTTGTGGCTCTTATGGTTCTTCCAGCAAAGAGATCGCTGCGCAGGCTATGGTCGGCGACTCACAGTGTCTTGCTTCGAGCGCAAAGTTTAGTAAATTAACTAAGGTGTCCAGTTTTAACATATATCAGTGCGCCATCGTCTAAAGTGAAGGGTTGGTGCCTGCTGAGGTGTGGGCTCCTGATCCAAGTCCCTTGAGGGTATTTTCCATATTCGTCATAGAAGGTTCCCTCCAAAATAAAAATCTCCTCTCCACCCCAGTGACTATGTTGATTGAATTGGGTGTTCGGATTCCATCGAACAAGAGCCACCTGTTCAGAACGGAACTTGTGCAGAGACATTACACTTAGGCCGGCTACTGTTCCAAAGTGCCATGGTTGTGCAAGTGTGTCGATCGCACATTGATGGGAGTCTGCTGGGTCGAATTGCTGCAACTTTACAAATAAGGTTGCCCCCTCTGCTCTAATCTGAGGTTGGTGTGCAGTCCCCGTGGGATTGCGGAGATAAGTACCTGCAGGATATTGGCCGTGCTCATCGCCAAAAATACCATCAATTACAAATATCTCTTCGCCGCCTTTATGCACATGAGGTGTAAATAATGAATGTGGCACGTAACGTACAATCGATGTAGCGCGCGCAATCTCATTACCGATCCGGTCTAGTTTGACGCGATCGACACCTGCCACGGGCGAGGATTCCCAATAATAGTCAGACGGCCTGATAACTATTCGTTCTGAAAAATCAGCATTGATTGCAGCGTTGGTCTCAAGCGGGGCCATACTAAACCTTGCATTTCATTAATGTTAACCGGAACTATGGATCTTAGGAGCAGCTTATGCAATCGACCCTTAG
>CAZFNA010000022.1:7210-25045 GCA_964520465.1 uncultured Pseudomonadales bacterium
AGCTTATGCAATCGACCCTTAGGTTGACTAGCAGTAAAAGGGGCACGTGTGGAAGTGCGCTTGGCCTTAGTAATGGAAGTCGTATAATTAGCATTCGGCGGTGGGCAAAACTTTTCATCTCAGGTTTAACTCTATCTTTTGAGAATTAGAGATGGTGTCATCTAGTTCATAGGCGTGGCAAACAAAGGAATAATAGTATGGTAAATACACTGGTTTCGGCTGAATGGTTGTCTGAACACTTGGATGATAAAAATATACTGATTCTTGATGCGTCCTATCATCTGCCCGCGTCCAAGAGACATGCGGATAAGGAGTTTGTGGAGCAGCATATTCCTGGTGCTTGCAGGTTTAATATCGAGGAGATAGCAGACCCCGAGGCATTACTCCCCCACATGCTGCCTTCTTCTGAGTTGTTTGATGTCGTTATGCATGCTCTGGGGGTCGAGCCTAGAATGCAAATTATAGTTTATGACAGTGTTGGATTATTTTCGGCGGCAAGAGCTTGGTGGATGTTTCGATATTTTGGGCATTACGAAGTTGCCGTATTAGACGGGGGGTTACCAGCTTGGCAAAAGAATGGATACGCTGTTGAGTCGGGCAGAAGTCAAGCTCGGCTGCCGACGTGTTCATTTAAGTCTAGCCAGCAAAGCAATTGGGTTGTGGACGCAATCGACTTACTCAATAATATTCGCACAAAAGATCTTCTTGTTGTAGACGCTCGAGCGAACCCGCGTTTCGAGGGAGAGGCTGCCGAACCTCGCCCCGGGATGAGGGCTGGTCATATTCCGGGAAGTGTGAATTTACCATTCAGCGATTTACTTGACGCTGAGACCGGTCTTTTTCAGCCTATTGATACAGTTCGGCAACGCTTTGAGTCAGTCATGGAAGTAGATCAGCAGGTTATTGTTAGTTGTGGTTCAGGCGTGACGGCTTGTGTATTGGCGTTAGGTCTTGAAGTTTTGGGATTACCAGAGCCTAAGCTATATGATGGTTCCTGGTCAGAATGGGGCAGTCGAAAAGATCTTCCTGTGGAGACAGGTACAGGTAGCTAAACCTATCTGGTATCTGTTTAAAAATATATTCGATATCTCCTGTGCCTTAGTTAGTCAGCCGCGTGTAATGAGTCTGTGAGCAAGAGTCTTTAATTCGCCACAACGTATGCCGGGCGGGATTCGAGTAATCTAAGAGGATACAGTGGTCCAATTCATACGAGTATCCCCTCTACAGACTGCTGCATTAAAAGAATTGAAGGACGGCATTAGTGAACAATGATTTTGGATGGTAGGACCTTATATTCTGATCCAGAGTTTATTGAGCAAACTTGAAGTCTCCTGTAACGTCTCGCGCTCGCAACCAGTTTTTATAACAAGGAATTTTAATGTTGGATAAGGTTCGCAGGGATTGGTTCTCCAATACCCGTGGGGATTTGTTATCTGGTTTAGTGGTCGCACTAGCCCTGATCCCCGAAGCCATCGCCTTCTCCATAATCGCAGGAGTCGATCCGAAAGTCGGCTTGTATGCGTCCTTCTGTATCGCTGTGGTGATCGCGATAACCGGGGGTCGCCCAGGTATGATCTCTGCTGCTACAGGTGCCATGGCGCTTCTGATGGTCACCTTAGTCAAAGATCATGGCTTACAATATTTGTTAGCAGCCACCGTATTAACTGGGGTCTTGCAAATTGTTGCTGGTTATCTTCGACTTGGGAGTCTGATGCGCTTTGTGTCTCGGTCAGTAGTGACCGGGTTTGTTAATGCATTGGCGATTTTGATTTTCATGGCTCAGCTGCCAGAACTTACCAACGTTACCTGGCATGTTTATGCATTCACTGGGCTTGGCTTGTTGATCATCTATGGATTTCCTTATTTGCCAATTTTAGGGCGCGTTATTCCATCACCTCTAGTGTGTATCGTTGCTGTCACAGTCCTAGTTTTCGGTCTTGGTGTTGATATTCGTACAGTCGGAGATTTGGGTGACTTACCGGACTCTTTGCCATTTTTCTTATGGCCTGACGTGCCTTTGAATTTGGAAACATTCTGGATTGTCTTACCTTACTCAGCATCACTGGCAGTAGTTGGCCTCTTAGAATCTTTGATGACAGCAACTATCGTTGATGATTTTACAGATACTGAGAGTGATAAAAATAGAGAATGCCGTGGTCAAGGGATCTCTAACATTGTTTCTGGATTCTTTGGTGGTATGGCCGGATGCGCCATGATTGGGCAGTCTGTCATTAATGTAAAATCTGGCGGCCGCGGTCGTCTGTCGACATTTATTGCAGGGCTATTTTTAATAATCATGGTGGTATTTCTTGACGACTTGATTTCTAAAATTCCAATGGCCGCCTTGGTTGCTGTCATGATTATGGTTTCGATTGGGACATTTTCTTGGGATTCGATACGCAAGATTCGAGAGTATCCACCTTCATCGAGTCTCGTGATGTTGGTTACAGTTGTAGTGGTGGTATTCAGTCATAATTTAGCTCTTGGGGTGTTTGTTGGCGTACTTCTAGCATCACTATTTTTTGCCAGTAAAGTCGGTCGTTTTATGGGAATTAAGTCTGAACGGCTCGATGATATTACACGAAATTATACGGTAGTTGGCCAGGTCTTTTTTGCTTCATCAGACGCTTTCACGCACTCTTTTGATTTCAAAGAAGCTAATGAAAAAATCATTATTGATTTGAAGCATGCTCATTTCTGGGATGTGACAGCAGTTGCCGCTCTTGACAAGGTGGTTATGAAGTTTCGTCGTGAAGGTGCAGAAGTCGAACTTGTTGGAATGAATGAGGCTAGCCAGACCATCGTAGACCGTTTTGGGGTTTATGATAAAGAGGATGTTACAGACATCCTTGATGCGCATTAGGAGACATCATGAATCAGGTATTTGCGTGTGTAGATGGGTCAAAAGTCACGAGCTCAGTTTGTGATGCATCTGTGTGGGTTGCGTGCCGCTTGGAAACACCGCTGACGTTCTTACATGCCTTGGAGCACGATAGCGTTCCGGCTACTGGTGATCTCTCTGGTTCCATCGGGTTAGGCGCGCGGGAAGATCTCCTCTCAGAAATGATCGAGCTTGAGGCCCAGAAAGCTGCACTCGAACTGAAGCAAGGTAACTTGGTTTTAAGTGCAGTTAGCGAACGCGCAAAGTCGCAAGGAGTAGATTCAGTTCGTGCTATGCAGCGACACGGCGCCCTCACAGAAACTTTGGCTGAATTTGAGGAGCAAATGCGTGTACTCGTTATTGGTCGTCAGGGTGAAGCTCACGAGACATTCTCAGATGCGATTGGAAGTCACATTGAAAGCGTGATTCGCACCCTACATAAACCTGTCTTGGTTGTGGCAGAAGGGTGGGCCAAACCACAGCAATTTATGTTGGCCTATGATGGGAGCAATACAGCAGATAAAGCATTGGAGATGGTTAGCCAAAGTTCGTTACTTCAGGGGCTGTCTTGCCATTTGGTTGCCGTCAGAACGCTATCACTGCCGACTATTGATAACGCTTTGCAGATTGCGGCCACGCGACTGCGTAATGCTAACTTTAGTGTTACTGCAGCCATTGTTGATGGATCAGTTGCGGACGCCTTGGTATCTTATCAACAGGATCAAGCCATTGACCTCACTATTATGGGGGCTTATGGACATTCTCGGATTCGTCAGTTCTTCGTAGGCAGTCAGACAACTAAAATGCTGGAGCGGTCAAAAACGCCACTAATGCTTTTGCGTTGAATTAGTGTCAGTGGGTAATAATTTTAACTATTAGCTGCTTTGGGTGTGTCTTTTAGAGCAAGAATGCCATTTGTTTTATATTCTTAATCATCTAAATACTTTGAAACAATTCATTAGCTTCAAATACCAGTTCAAATAAAGCGATTCCCACCAGGATGCAGATGAGACGTTTAATCATAACCTCAGAGAAAATGTGAAACAGCCGTATGCCCACCGGGATACCGACTACAGCACCGATTAACAATGAAGCAATGAGTGCGTAGTCGAGGAAGCCACCAGCGCCAAGGGTCAGCGAGACAGCTAATGATAGTATTAAACCGATCGGAATCGAGGTTGCAACAGCTATTTTTATTGGAAGTTGGCCACTAGATACAAGCGCAGGTACGACCATGACCCCACCACCTACGCCAGTGAGTCCCATAAGAGCGCCAGTAGCTCCGCTAAGAAATGCCATTGGCCATCTGGAAATAATGGTTTTGACACGATTGCTGAGAAGAGTGAGGAGAGCGATAGCGCCAGCAAATAAAATGGCGGTGATCAGAATTAGCTCGAGAGCAGCGCTTGGTTTATGCTTAAAAAGGAATGTCATCAAGATTGCGGTCATTAAGGTAATAGGTAGGCAAATTAGTAAGAATTTCTTCGCAGCCTTCCAATCGATGCCACCTTGACTTGCATGCCCAAAAGTCATTCCGATTTTCGAAATGAAGGCAAATGCACTTCCAGATGCAATAGCTATCACTGGATCAATGTTGAAAAATGTAATCAGAGCTGGAATTACTAAGACACCAGCGCCTACTCCCGACCAGAGAATCAGCAGTGAAAAGAAAAACCCTGCTGTGCTAACCCCTAAGTTGATATATTCCATGATAAGTCCATTACGCGGCAGCGGATTATGGCTGAATTGAAAAAATTGTCTAGGCTGAGGCGTGACTCGTGTTCTCCGTGTGTTATTTTTCATCTAAAGTGATGAGTCATCTTGTAGTGATTTGTAATCAAATAATGTAAAACCTTCTGCGGGAGAAGGCTGTTGAAAAACTTACATATATTTCTACTGGAATCTGCCCTTTAGCTCAAGAGCTTGGGATGACTATTATTTTTTAGCATTATGCTGGTGGGTCTGTGTGTCAGAAACTGAAAAATTATTAAAAGGATTTGCGAGGTTTCGCGAAGCTTATTTTGAAAAAGATACCTTGTTGTTTCAGCAGTTATCAACCCAGGGACAAAGCCCGCATACGCTATTGATCGCCTGCTCTGATAGCCGAGTGGATCCGGCTCTTTTGTTTGGCGTGAAACCAGGCGAGTTGTTTGTGGTCCGCAATGTTGCCAATTTGGTTCCGCCTTACCAGCCTGATACACGGTTACATGGCACCAGTTCAGCGATTGAGTTTGCCATTCGCGACTTGAAAGTTTCTCAAATTATTGTCCTTGGCCATTCTAACTGTGGTGGAATTCACGCACTGTGCCGCCATCTAAAGGGAGAGGTACTGGAACGCGATTTTATTGAGCGTTGGGTATCGATAGCTGCTGATGCGGTATCGCCTCATGTAGATAACCCGTCGCAAGATGCTGAGCAAGCAGCGATTCTCGCGTCCGTTGAAAATTTAAAAACGTTTCCTTGGATAAACGAACAAATTAAATCAGGTGAACTGACATTACATGGTTGGTGGTTCGATCTTGCTTTTGGTGAGTTATCGATTGTTTCTAGTACGGCCGATTTGGATTAGTTTTTAAACAATTTAAAGGGCCGTGGACCCTTAAACAGAGTCATCCATGCCGAGCTGATGGCTGTAAAGATATAAAATAACAATGCCCACCCGGGAATCGATAATGACAAAAACGTCCATTGTACTTCAGCGCAGTTTCCAGAGCCGAGAAACATGTTTTGAAGAGTATCAATGATAGGAAAACGTTCAATCATGAAATAAATATCTGGGCCACAGCTGGGGACCTCATTTTTGGGGAGTGACTGAAGCCACAGCTGCCGCGAAGCAAACCAAATCCCGAGTAATGAGGCCGTAAGACAAATAAAACCGAATACAAACCGAGATGTGTAAAATGGAATCACGTAAAGCAGGCTGCTAATACCAATAACTGCAAACATTATGCGTTGAGCCAAACACAGCGCACAAGGCTCAAGGCCCAAGACAACTTCCAAGTAAAAAGCCGTTGCGAGTAGACTGGCACAAATAAGTGCAGTGATTAGCGCTATCCGAGCGCTATAAACAATCATGTTACCTCCGTCGATCTCAAATTGAATTGTAGCGGACAAACCTTGGAAAAGTCATGATTTTAGTTGATAACCCAAATTTTCTAAGCAACCCCTAATGAAAAGATTTTATCATTTTCATGGTGCGGTCTAATGCCTCGTAAATATTTAAAGCTAAATATGGACTTTAGCATTGGGAAATCGATTTGAGAGGCCGGAATTGGGTAGTTAGTAAATACTGCGCTCGGCTCAACCCTGATTATGTGAGACTAGCAACCTTTAATTTAAATACTAATATAAAACCGTCGAAACACATTATTCTTTGAAAAATTACTTCAGAATTGAGCATGGTTTTGGCGGAACTTATTTGTTTGAATGAATTAGGGGAGCTTACTTAAACAGCCGCTTCTAAAGGTCTTTTTTTCGGTTCTGCAGTATTTTCTTAAAAAAAATTAAACTATTTCCGGGCCCAAATCCAGGCCTGTCGGTATTCATGAGAAGTTAGATAAGAATAGATCAATCCACAATTCATCTTGTAGAATCTAGCTAAGATGGAAAAGAGGGAGTTCCGATAATCTTCTAAAATTAGGATGATTTATCGCTCATAAATAATTGATAATAATTGAATTAATAAAAATGCCTAAAATTTGATCACAACGAGTTTTTCAGCGTTGACACCGTCTTAGCCAGCGCATAAACTTTTTATCCAATAAGTTATCCACAGATTTTTTGGGTAATCGGTTTGTCAATAATACTTCCGATAAAAATAAAAAAAAATGGAGTCAGATTCAACTGCTAGCATACAAAAGCCCGCCCCCGACCTAAGGAGATATCTATGCTTAACTTAATTACTGCGAATAGTATTGTGGATCACGTAATAGCCGCCTCATCACAGCGTACAGACCTTAAGCCTATGACGGCTGTTGTAGTTGATGCAGGAGGCGCGGTGATTGCCTCACAACGTCAGGATGGAGCATCACCAATTCGAGTTGATCTTGCAAAAGGCAAGGCTAATGGTGCTGTTATGATGGGAATTAGTAGTCGTAAGCTTGGCGAGCGTGCTGAGCATCAAGCTTATTTTATTCAGGCCATGAATGCACTTTGCAATGGATCTTTGGTCCCCGTCGCAGGCGGCATTCTCATTCGAGATTCTGGTGGCCTTGTGATTGGTGCGGTAGGCGTCACTGGCGACACTTCAGATAATGACGAAGCACTTGCAATTGCAGCAGTCGAAGCTGCAGGCTTGACTCCTGATATTTAATTAAATGCTTCGATCCACAGATGTGTCGCGCGGTAAGTCAGGCTATTTGGAAGTCACTGTTGAGGAACGAGTTTAACCGATTGTGTGATATCTCTATTTTTAAAAGGCGGGTTGCACACTTCATTCTTACAAAAGGCCACAAATAGTATGAGTGGAGGGGCTTCAAGTTAGTAGGTCTCATACTGAGCGGACAGTCATACTTTCGCGGACAATTTTTGCTTACTTTTCACGAAGAATATCGTGGAGTATTGTTCGCATAGATTCTTGATATTTAGATTCCGACTCCTTGCCTGAGGCAACAGTATGCAGGTTAGAGTTAGGAATTAGATCTCTGTATTTACGGGCTAAAGTGAAAGGATGGAGAGCATCATAAGTTTGCTCGATGATATCGGTTCGAGGTTTCAAATGCTTAAGTGTCTTGTTATTAATCGTCATGGCGTCAACTTCAAGGGCATTCATCCAAACCATTAATTCTGACAATCGAGGATGCTCCAGAAGTCTCCGGTATGTCTCTTGATTTCGAGGAGCGGAGTTAGCGAGAGCTTGGAAGCATGCTTCATGTTCAAGCTGCGTCAGCCATAAATTCTGTGGTTTATCACGCATGATCCGTTGCAAGGCTCGAAAGACGTCAAAATTTGACGTGTTACCCTCCACATCGAAAGCGGGACGCGAAATGATAAGGTGACTAAACGACAGGTATTGCGTTAGTTCCATTGCTAGAGCTGCCCCAAGTGAGATACCACCCAAGATCTTAGGTTCTTCACCTAAATGAACAATCAATTCTAGGATATCTTTAACGGCTCTGGCGAACGAAAGATCTTCCAGTGAACCAGTCTCGCTGTCACCGTGACCTCTGAGGTTTAGGCATATCAGCCGAATTCCCAGTTGAGCTGGCCATACCTCGTGAATCTGTTGCCAGTCCATACCAAATCCGTGCTGGAACAATGCAAGTGGTCCGTGACCCTGATCTAGATAACTTAGATTGGTGCCGTCGGAGACTTTCAATTCAGCGAGCATAGATTTTCCGGAGATTATTCTGTTTCCTCGACTGAATCTTGTCCGAGGTAAATAATTTGGGGGATCTCTGAGGGCACCCCCTTGCTTTGATCATTTATTTGAACCCACCAGCGCGCAAACTCCTCCTTGGACATTTGGTGCGGATAGTGTGTACCAGTCGAGTTGTGGTCTGCGTTCATCGCTCACTCTTAGCCTTGCTCAGTACTGATCTATGTTATTGAGCTATTATTTCAGATGGCCTACTGTGCACAGGTTTAGATAAAGGTGCAAGCAGGGGATAGTCGAATACGTCCTGACTTGGATTATATCCGGTATTATGTTTTTACTGTGAGGTTGGACTTGGTGGTAGTGGAGAGATAACAGTGCGCGTTTTTGTATTAATGGTTTTTTTGAGTTTTGCGTCATCAGCATCAGCATCAGCATCAGCATGGCGATGCCAGCATGAAAATCCTGATCGAGAGGATCTCACTTTTACGCCAAATGCTGATGGCACTGTTGCGTGGGAACATGAAAAGCTCGGGCTAATGGAACCCTTAAAGACTGTAGTTAATTCAGATGATTTACTCACGATGGCTACGCAGCAGGTTAACATTCTGTATTCTCGATTTTTTCATTTGGATAAGTTCAGCGGACGTATGGGCGAGACTGCGTTCCGGGGTTCGGTACTAAGGCGACTTGCTGAAAAAGATCCTGATATCAACTGGTCTATGATAACAACCGTTTGGTTGTGCAAAGAGGTTAATGAAATACCTAAGTAAACCTGATTCGAAATACGATCGCGATGTGGAGTGCATAGCCATATTATTGAGCTGTATTAAAATTTTTTTGGGTGCTACTCAAATTGTGTTCCAGAAATAGTTAATTAAGAATGCTGGATTAAAAAAATGTTACCAAGTTGATCGGCAATTGTTAATGCTTCTACTTAATAAGTTCTTTTTTATTTTGTAGAAAAAATTGGAGAAATAGTTCAGTATTATCAATATAAATAAGTCGCATTTGCATCGTCAGGTATTTGTTTAAATTTGTCTGTACCGAAGCGGGGATTAGGATTCGTAAAGTCCGATGTATAAAAATTTATGTTTTAAATTTAATCAAGTTGAGCGACGGTAACAAAATTGGTAAAAACTGTTGTGCGAGAGCGAGCAACTATTGTCTAGTGCTCGTCTTTGTGTCGTTCCTTAAATAAAATAAGGGGCATCAGATATAACCTGCTTGGCAATTGAAGGGTCAACAAATTGTATGAATCTTGAAACAGTGCTCGATGTAAACCATTACTCCGATGCGATGTTCTCGTTTACGACTACACGCAGTGCTGATATCCGTCCATTTAAAGCAGGCCAATTCACTATGATTGGTATGTCTGACGATGATGTTCTGAGGGCTTATAGTATTGCGTCGGAACCCGAAGCCGATCACCTCGAGTTCTTGTCGATAAAGGTACCTGGTGGTCCTTTGACAGAGCGTCTGAAGGATATCAAGCCCGGAGATCAAATTGAAGTTGGGGATCGTCCTACAGGTACGCTTGTTCTTGATAACCTTACTGATGCCAAGCGTCTATGGTGTATCGCAACCGGAACCGGGCTTGCTCCCTATTTGTCGATCGTCCGAGATCCCCGAAGCTTCGAACGCTTTGATGAAGTAATTGTGATCCATACCGTTCGTACAGCTAACGAGCTGGCTTACCGTGATCTGTTATCTGCGCTGCCCATCACCTACTACCCCACGGTCACACGTGAAGCTTTCGTCACTGAGGGACGAATTACCTCTCTTATTGATGATGGTTCGCTGTGGACTGACCTCGGCGTGCCCTCTTGGCACAAAGATATAGATCGAATCATGATCTGTGGCTCACCTGAATTTAACAAAGAACTGCGAGGTCGGCTTGAGGCAATCGAATTTCTCCATGGCACGAACCGCGTGCCGGGTGCCTTCGTTCAAGAACGTGCCTTTGTGACGCAACGAGCCGAGAGCTAGTCACGCTTCAAGCGCTTTAGAGCATCTATAAGGATAGAGGAATCGTATTGTCCGATTCCCTCGTCCATGATTTGCCTGTATTGGTCTCCAACAAACTCGAGGCACGGTAGAGGCAGCCGTCTTTCTGCCGCCGCCGCTAGTGCGATGGACACATCTTTGGCATGCAGCCTAGCCTCAATACCTGGCTCAAAATCTTCAGCAATCATTTTAGGCGCCATCAGTGACATCATTTGACTGCCGCCCATACCATCTTTGATGGCATTAAATACAGCTTGAGCGTCCGCACCGAGTGATTTTGCAAATGTTAAGCATTCTGCTACGCCCTCAATAGTAATGGTCTGAGCGATCTGATTACTGAGCTTTGCAATTTGTCCATGACCTGCTCCACCAACCCGGGTAATGGATTTGGCGTAGGTTTCGATGACCTCGTTCGCATTATGACAGGATTCAATTGTTCCACCCTGCATTACGATCAAGCGCGCTTCTTCAGAGGCCCAGATTCCACCGGATACTGGAGCATCCACAAATTGCATCTTAAGCTTGAAAAGCTCTGCAGCAATTTGCATGGTGCTGGTTGGGTCGATCGTTGAGTGATCAATAAATAGAGTGCCTGGATTTGCGAATCGAGCCGCGCCATCTTTTTTTCCCAACAAGATGCGCTCGACGTCGGCAGTTCCTGTGACATTGGTAATGACGACGTCAACGTCGGTAGCAACCTGTGCCAGGGAATTACAGGAAAGGGCCCCTTTATCAATAAGTTCACGAGCTTTGCCTTGAAACACTTCGGGTCGTCTGGCATAAAGTTTTAAAGAAAATCCCCGATTCACTAAATGACGAGCCATAGGGAAGCCCATGGCTCCAAGACCGATAAATCCAACTTTGAGAGTCATGTGAAGCCCTTTTTTGACTTTTTCTATGGCGCCTGTCGCTATGAGGTGCATATTGCATTAGCTACTCTGGTATCTGCAACTATTCATGCGGCAGATCGTCCGTGGTGGGAGGGTGAAATTGAGCAAGAGATGGCGCGGGTTGAGGAGCAAAATATAGAAATTCGTGAGTCGATAGCAGACGAGTTGAAGTATCATAACGACGCAGTTTTTGCAGAGTTTGAAAAGGTTTCTGAAACGTACCTCGAACAAACTGAAAGACGCTGGACTGATAGTGATGAATCGATTATTCGGGCTGAAGTAAGAAGGCTGAACGCTGCCATGCGTCCGTATTTTGATGTTCCACGTACACTATTTGACGTGGACGGTTATATGAAAGATCCGACCAAACGCTAAATTTAAAGTTAAAAATAGCGTCACTTTTTTGCATCACCTGTGACCAACATAATTTTAACGTTTGGATTTGCAGCCAAGTAATTTGGCTCGTTCAATTATTTCTCGCTGAGACCACGATATTTTGCTACTCAAAACGTAGGAATAACGAAAAATTCTCTGCAAACCAATAATGCGGAAGCACTGTCTGAAACTAAAAAATTTTTCGCAACGTATTGGTTTCGATTAGGAGGCTTTAGACTAGAAGGTAGTTATTATTTAATCCCTCATTTCGGCAATTACCCAGACGTAATTAGTTAAGATACTCCGGGTTGCGTTAGGCCTAAATTAAAGATTTAACCAGAAGATTAAAATAACCAAATGACGAGAAATTCTTTGGGTTCATTTTTATTGTTTACGGAGAGCTGTCTTGATGTTAAACATCGTGAAGCGACATCAAACGGCGTACGCCTACGTGCTTGGGTTTCTGGGGGTCTTATGTTTTGCCGCTACACTGCCTTTGACCGCTATAGCACTCTCAGATTTCTCGCCCATATTTATTACGGTAGCTCGGGCGCTAATCGCAGGCATTGCAGCCGTTATATGGATTACTCTTAGCCCACTTAAGCCGCCGACTAGGGTTGAAATAAAGCCTTTAGTGGTCAGTGGTCTTGCACTAGTTTTTGGATTTCCTCTTGCGATGGCTATCGGTTTGGAATCAGTTCCTTCGTATCACGGCGCTATCGTTCTTGGAGTGCTGCCGTTCATCACGGCTGGGTTGTCAGTCATAATTCACGGTTATCGCGCGCGCTTTGGATTCTGGTTCTGTGCGGTTTTGGGCGCTTCTCTCGTTCTCGTTTTCACATTGCGGGAGCAAGGCGGATCCGTTAGTTGGGCAGATTTGTGGCTGGTCTTTGCTGCATTAATGGCGTCTTCGGGTTATGTGATAGCAGGTGATTTATCAAAGCGTAGACCAGGTCCATGGGTGATTTGTTGGTCCCTATTGTTACTCTCCCCGATTTCGGTGATTGGTACCGTTCTGATATGGCCTGAATTTTTTTGGACCCGTCCTGAAACTTCATTAATTTCAGTCTTAGCGCTCGGCCTGTTTTCAATGTTTTTCGGTTTCTTCGCATGGAATACAGGACTAGCACTTGGTGGTATTGCTCAAGTTGGCCAAGTACAACTTCTGCAGCTTTTTCTAACATTAATTTGGGGTAGCATTTTATTGAATGAATTGGTTTCTATTGATGTGTGGTTATTCGCATGCCTAGTGGCTTTGACAGTATATTTTGGAAAGAAGTTTGCTTAACACAGAGACTGTGTGGAAATTCAAAGATTGAGCCTACCTTTATTCGACGACCGCAATAACAGGACAAGTTGTATCTTAATTCATCCATTTCTTTAATTTTTGAGGAGTACATAAATGGGATTATCAGTCAAAGGATACGCGGCACTAGATGCAGCTCAACCATTGGTTTCATACGAGTATGAATTGCAAGATCTAAGGGCTGATGACGTGGATATTGAGGTGTTGCATTGCGGTATCTGCCACTCTGACCTGAGTATGCTGTCCAACCATTGGGGATTCAGCACTTTTCCTTTGGTAGCAGGTCACGAAGTTACCGGAAGAGTGAAGTCTCTGGGTAGTAGAGTTAATCACCTGAAGATTGGTGATTTAGTCGGCCTTGGTTGGCACGCAGGCTACTGCATGGAGTGTAGCCAATGCATGAGCGGACATCATAATACGTGCGCAACAGGCGAGATGACTATCGTAGGAAGGCATGGTGAATTTGCTGACCATGTCCGGGCCAAGGCGGCGGCTGTTTTTGCTTTGCCAGAAAACATTGATATTGCTAAATCAGGGCCATTACTCTGCGGCGGGGTAACGGTCTTCGCGCCGATCTTAGATCACGTCTCCCCGACTGATCAGGTGGCTGTCATCGGAATTGGTGGGCTTGGTCATTTGGCGATAAAGTTTTTGAATAAATGGGGCTGCGAGGTGACTGCCGTCACGCGGTCTGAGGATAAGGCATCTCAAGCCATGATTATGGGTGCTCATAATGTATTTACCCCAGAGGCTTTCGAGGCTGGAGAGGCTGGAGAGGGTAGATTTAATATGGTGCTTTCTACGGTTAACGTTCCTATGAACTGGGGTGCTATTTTAAATACGCTCGCGCCGCGCGGACGCATTCATACGGTAGGTGCTGTGAATGCCCCTCTCGATATTCCAGTTTTCCCTTTGATCATGGGACAACGTAGTATAGGAGGCTCTCCGGTTGGTTCTCCCAATACTATCCGAACCATGCTGGAGTTTGCGGCCAGGCATGATATCGCTCCACAAACAGAGCACTTTGCGATGGCTTCTGTTAATGACGCTTTGGAGCATTTACAGACAGGCAAGGCGCGTTATAGGATCGTGCTAGACCGATAACATTGTTCATGTTGGATAGGGGCCTATGGCTTTAGGCCTCTACCGAGATTGATACCTCTAATATTTACACAAGGCGCGAAACATACCACTACCTTGTAATGCGATAAGTTTAGTTGATTGAATGAACATCCGTTGATTCAAACAGTGGGCTACCCTACAGTTGTAGATGTCCGTTTGTTGCGGTTGAATAACAGGCTGGAGCACATTGCTTGAAAACTCGAATTTCTCTTCTATCCGAAATGGGTATTCTCGGTCCGTATCACGAAACGCTTCCACTTCAGGTAGTGGAGGTAGATTTAGATGATCCTGGTCCAAACGAAGTGCTCGTTAAAATATTAGCGGCTGGCGTATGTCACTCAGACTTGTCAGTGATTAATGGCGATAGACCAAGACCTGTTCCTGTTGCTCTGGGTCACGAGGGGGTAGGAGAAGTGTTGAAAACTGGTCCTGGCTCGAGTGACCTCAAGCGAGGACAACGTGTGTCGATGGTCTTTGTTCCCAGTTGTGGGCATTGTGCCTGCTGCGCTGAAGGCCGTCCCGCTCTATGTGAGCCCGGCCTCCAGAATAATACGAACGGCACACTACTCTCTGGTGCTAAGCGTATCTCGCTGAATGAGCAGCACATTAATCACCATTTAGGGATTTCATGTTTTGCAGATTACGCGGTATGCCACCGACGGAGTCTGGTGCCAATTGACTCCGATCTAGACCCAGCGATTCAAGCGGTCTTCGGATGTGCTGTATTAACTGGCTGCGGCGCTATTCTTAATACTGCAAGACTTTGCGCCGGTGAGCGGGTAGCTATTGTAGGTTTAGGTGGGGTTGGACTGGCTGGCCTGATTGGAGCCCATGCGGGTGGCGCCCGACAAATTATAGCGATTGATGCGAACCCAGATAAAGCTGATTTGGCTCAATCGCTGGGAGCAGATCATTTTGTTAATGCAGGCGATCCTGATGCTGCGGCGCAGGTTAGAAAGTTATCCGATGGCGGAGTCCACCTTGCGGCTGAATTTGCAGGAGCTATGCCGGCGCTTGATTTGGCGATTGAGGTAACACGTCGTGGTGGCCGCACCGTGACAGCTGCCTTACCTAATCCTTCTGAACGATTATCTATTTCAGCCGCGAAGTTGGTGACAGAAGAGCGTGCTTTAATGGGGTCTTATGTCGGCTCATGTGTACCATCTCGTGACATACCTAACTTCATTGCGCTCCATAAAAAAGGCTTGTTGCCAGTGGAGCGAATGATCTCGCACACACTGGAACTGCCTGAAATCAATGCGGCGATGGATCGACTGGCCCAAGGTCGAGCGGTCCGTCAGATCATCCAATTCGAGTGAGATTATTATGGCTTTATATCAACCTTTATCATTTATTAATGGACAGTGGACCGGATCCCAGACTGGTTTGACGTTCGATGTATTAAATCCTGCTAATGAAGCCGTAGTGGCCCGAGTCGCCGATTTATCAGCCCACGAGTGTACTAAAGCAGTCGATGCAGCCGAAGCTGCTTTCCCCTTGTGGTCCAAACTTACAGCTAAGGAACGCGCTGTAGTTCTGAGAAAATGGTACACACTTATCGTCGAGCACACGGAAGAGTTAGCAAACCTGATCACCGAGGAGATGGGTAAGCCACTGGCCGAGGCTCGTGGAGAAGTGGCATATGGAGCCAGTTTTGTGGACTGGTTTGCTGAGGAAGGTCGTCGAACCTACGGTGACGTTATTCCACCGCATATGGCGGATAAACGGATCCTGGCAACAAAGCAGCCAGTCGGTGTAGTTGCCGCCATAACGCCTTGGAATTTCCCGCTGGCGATGATCACAAGAAAGGTATCTCCGGCACTGGCAGCGGGCTGCACGGTGGTGATTAAACCATCCGAGGACACCCCGTTGACTGCACTTGCTGTGGTTCAGCTCGCACGCCAGGCTGGAATGCCTGACGGTGTTTTGAACTGCGTCGTTGGGATGGATGCAGCGGGAATCGGAAAGGTACTTACTGGTGATTCAAGAGTCAAGAAGGTGACCTTCACTGGCTCAACCCAAGTGGGAAAAATACTATATCGACAGTGCGCGGACAGCGTAAAGAAAATTTCGCTGGAGCTCGGAGGGAACGCACCGTTTATCGTTTTTGACGACGCGGACCTTGATGCAGCTATTGAGGGTGCGATGCTCTGCAAATTCCGTAATGCTGGTCAAACATGTGTCTGTGCTAACCGTATTTTGGTCCAAGATGGAATTCATGATCGATTCGTTGAGGCATTCGTAGAGCGGGTCCAATCAATGACAGTAGCAGACGGTACAATGGAGGGATCAGAGATCGGTCCGCTGATCAACCCGGCAGGGAAAGCTAAAGTGGAAATGCACGTGAACGATGCCCTATTGAAGGGTGCGAAGGTGATTTGTGGGGGGGCTGGACATTCTGCTGGGCCCCTTTTTTATTGCCCTACAGTGTTGGTCGGTGTGACTAAAGATATGATGATGGCCTCTGAAGAAACCTTTGGGCCAGTCGCACCAATCTATCGATTTGGGCGGGAAGAAGAGGCTATAAGCCTAGCGAATGATACTCCGTATGGTTTAGCTGCATACTTCTATACAGAAGATTTGTCGCGGACCTTTAGGGTATACGAGGCACTTGACTATGGGATTATCGGCGTCAACACCGGGATTATTTCTACAGAAGTAGCGCCGTTTGGTGGTGTTAAAGAGTCGGGGCTCGGCCGGGAGGGCGGTCCACATGGAATTGATGAGTTCTTGGAAACAAAATATTGTTGTATTGGCATCAAGCTATGAGCAGTGAAAGTTTTGAAAAGGGTATCAGGAAACGCCGCAAGGTTATGGGCAGTGCCTTTGTCGACAAGGCGCTTGGTGAGGCAGACGAGCTTACGATGCCGATGCAGGACCTTGTTACCCGGGTGGCATGGGATGAAATTTGGAATCGTCAGGTTTTGTCAGATCGAGATCGCTCGCTGGTCAACCTTGGGATGATCGCCGCTTTGAACCGTCCGCATGAGTTTAGAGGACACGTGAGGGGCGCCTTAAATAACGGCCTGACGCCCGAAGAAATTCGGGACGTGTGCATGCAGATAGCGGTGTATTGTGGATTCCCAGCTGGCCTAGATTCACTACGTAACGCCATGGAGATCGTAAATGAAAACAGTTGAGGCGGACTCGCCTGAAAACATATTGATCTATGTGCACGACCCCATGTGTAGTTGGTGTTATGGGTTTCGGCCAACATGGAAGGCGCTGAAAGCTTTATTACCTGATGGGTTACCGGTTGTCTCGGTGTTAGGTGGAATAGCTGAGGATAGCGAAGTGGCGATGCCAGATGAAATGGTTGACTACTTGAAGCGTACATGGGATCGGATTGAGTCCACCTGTGGGGTGAGCTTTAATCATGATTACTGGAAGCAAACCCCTCCGCCACCGAGAACAACGTTTATTAGTTGTCGCGCTGTAGTTGCGGCAGAGCGTATAGCAGGACGTGGAGAAGCGTTTAATGAACGGATTCAAGATGCATATTATCAAGAAGCAAAAAATGTGTGGGATCCTAAGGTACTTTGTGACCTAGCATCAGCGTTTGGATTCAATAGGGATCGATTTAAGAGCGAGTTAGAGTCTGAAGAAGTGCGAGCTGTTCATAGTGAGCAGCAACAACTGGCTCAACGATTGAAGGTGGAGGGTTACCCAAGTGTACTGTTGATTCGGGAGGGAGAGGCGTTTCCTATTACCGTTCGGCACGGCGGACCTGACACTATGGCTGAAGATATATCGGATCTACTCACGGCAACACAAGGATAGAAACCGGAATCTTCTGATTTATTTCAGCAGTATAGATAAAGCTGTGAATTCACCCTCGCAATAGGCGCTCCGCTGCTGGTCATTTGTTGCACGCAGGCTGGACGTTTTAATACTTAAGAGATGTATTTCGGAAAAATGTATTCCCAAGTTTGTAATATTC
>CAZFNA010000023.1:0-23400 GCA_964520465.1 uncultured Pseudomonadales bacterium
CTTTTCCCATGGCAGCCCTGACATACTGATAACTGAGCATCGAACGAGGCCTCACCGAAAGTTATATTACTTGAAATCAAAAAAAATAAGAGCCCCATGCTCTTTAAGACGTTTTCAATCATAAAGTTTCCGTTTTAAACTCTTCTACTGTTATTGGGAATGAGACCTGACGACATTCGAGTAATGTTGTTCCCAAGTATCGTCATGCATTCCAGCATTTAAGCAACATGCGGTCACCGGAAACTTCTCTTGTACCTCTGCAGATAATCTTGGATCAGTAATACTTTTTTGTACGAACATAACGCAGGCGATTCCGTGAATAATCCCGTTAGAGCCTTCCATGTCTTTATCGACTACGATCATGTCTTTCACGTACATGTCCTTGTCTTGATAAAGCTCTATTGGTTTCTGACTGACCGTATAAGTGACTGTCTTTTTACCGGTAGTATTAAGTGCATCGGATTGAACACTGCCAACTAACAGGTGATCAATCAACAGATTTTTCAGCAGTTGAGGATCATCTTTGAAACCTGCTTGCATTTCCTCATTCAAATTCATGAATGCGGAATTAGTTGGAGCAAAGACGGTCCAGTTCCAATTCAGTGGTAAATCCAGTCCAGAATCCAATCCAGTCTTTTCTAGATAGCTCACGAAAGTTGAGTAGTCAGCTTGTTCTTTAAGAACATCCATAACCGTGCGGTCAGCTGCAACGACATAACCCGAGAGCAATACCGAAAAGACAATGGTCAAACTCTTAATGACTATTTTGCGCATGCTTCATCCCCAAATTTACTAAGATTGAAACGAAAAAAACGCCTTCTAGCAGGGTGCTAGAAGGCGTTTAGAGTCCGGATTATTTACCGGCTAATTTAAACGCGATAATATTATTTCCGTACTTGTAGCCAAGTTGAGCATTTCCGCCCGCAGCAACTACGATGTACTGATCACCGTCAACGCTATATGACGAAGGCGGAGCATTTACACCAGCACCGGCCTGAAACTTCCAGAGCACCGCGCCTGTCTCAGAGTCATACGCCTTAAACTGGCCATTACCCTCACCAGCGAACACTAAACCGCCTGCTGTAGCGAGGATCCCGCCTATCATTGGCTGCTCAGTCTTAACCTTCCAACGAATTTTACCAGTATGGTAGTCCATCGCCGTTACGTTACCCCACTGCTCTTCGCCAGGAATTACTTTGAAGGCGCCGCCTAACCAAAGCTTGCCAGCTGGGTAAGGAGTACTTTCAACGTGGTAAGTCATTGGCTGATGCAGATTAATCGCATAGCTCAGGCCAAGAGTTGGATCGATTGCTAGTGGCGACCACTCAACTCCACCGTTTGCTCCAGGCAACATTCTTGCGCCTTCCGCAGTCGGAAGGACCCACATATTTTCTTGTGGGACCATCGCTTCGGAATGACGAATTAATGAACAGTCATCTGCTCTATGAGCGTAAATATGTCCAGTTTTACCGCCGTGAAGTATGCCTTTAACCATCTTGCCGTTGGTATCTTTCACTGGCGTAATCACTGGTGGTGAAACAGCATCAAGATCCCACACGTCGTGAGCAATATACTGGAAGTGACAAATATACTTGCCAGTGTCGAGATCTACGGACACCATCGAATTTGTGTATAAGTTATCACCGGGACGAAGAGTACCGTCCAGATCAGGTGAAGGATTACCTACCACAAAATAAACGCGTCCTGTTTCGAGATCAACAGCTGGATTTTGCCAAACACCACCACCAAGAGTTTCATAGGGATCGCCAAGCTCTTTCAGAGCAGCTTTCTCTGCTTTCACGTCTCGTAGCATATCGCGACCTGTGGCATCGTGAGTCTCCCACGTTCCAACAGAATTTTCCGCGGTGGTATGAAATGTCCACAACTCTTTACCAGTTTCTGTATCCAAAGCTTTAACAAAACCACGAATTCCGTACTCGCCACCATTCGTTCCGATGAGAACTTTGTTGCCGACAACTGTAGGAGCCATGGTCTCTGAATAACCAAGTTCTGGATCGGCTAACTCGGTTTCCCAGATGTTGCGCCCCGTTTTTGCATCAAGAGCAACCATTTTGGCGTCAAGCGTTGCCATAAAGACTTTGTCGCCTGAGACAGCAACACCGCGGTTGTTAGGTCCGCAACAATATGTAGTTATTGGTCCAAGCTTCTGCTTGTAATGCCACAGTTGCTCACCAGTCTTCGCATCGAGAGCATAGACGTGGTTGTAAGACGTCGTCACATACATAACTCCATCGACCACGATGGGTGTTGTCTCGAGCGAATCTACAATTTCTGTCTGAAAAATCCACGCTGGTGCTAGATTGTCAACATTTGAAGAATTAATTTGCTTGTTGGGATAAAACCGAGTTTGGCTGTAGTTCCCGTTAGTATGAAGGAAATTGTTACCATCAGATGCTGCTCTATCCAGCATGTCTTGGGTAACTGTCTTCATGTCCCCGTACTTTGTGTCCGCAGTTACGCCTGCGCTCAACACCAAAGCCGAGACAATTACGGCCAGTTTTTTCATTTTACTACGACTCCATTTGAACCATTTGAGTAGTCAAGCTAATCCGGATTTTCACCGCCACTTCTTAACTACTTGAATTTACCACTCCAAGGCTGAAATGCAATATAAAGAGGTCGTCTGAGAATAATTTAAAAATTCAGGCAAGCAGTTACTTACCTCGCCTAATTGCGTGTCTGCATCACCCCTGCAATGAAATAACACTCACTATCTAGATTAACTATGTTTAGCCACGCCTACAGAAAACATAGCTAAGTCTGTCAAAACTAAATTCATGCTTTTAATTGAGAGTTGGATTAGGATGAATTTTTCAGGTGTAGCTGCATCAAGCACTGAGACAAAATGAACCGGAGGTCAATAATGTTGAGTAATTTAAAGAGATTAGGCTTGGGCTTTACGCTACTACTGACAACATTTTCCATCGCTGCCGACAATTGGTCTCTCCAGACAGCCGAAGAAGCTTTTACCAACGGGGACGCTCCCACTGCGGTTGCACATTGGAGAGGTTTGGCGGAACTCGGTGACGTGGTCGCAATGAACAATCTCGGGTATGCATACGAAAAGGGAATCGTAGTACAGCAAAGCGATCAAGACGCTCTAGGTTGGTATGTCGAATCGGCTAACAACGGATTCCCGACCGCAATGTTTAATGTAGGCGAAGCAATTTATGAGGGCCGGGGCACTCAAAAAGACGCCAAGGAAGCTCTCAAGTGGCTTATTCTGGCTGGCTCAAAGGGCGACCCAGACGCTCAACTATTAGCTGCGACAATCGCTGAGGGGCTTGACGAACGTAGTATCAGCGAAGCGATCAGGCTTGCCAATGTGTGGCGTCAGCCCAAATAGGTGCCCAGTGACATTTAGCACCCTGAATTTAAAAGAGTTCCATCTGAAATCTTAGTCTTACACGTGATCGCAGCCTCCATTTGCTCGGCTGTAACCTTAGCGCCTGTCAGATCAGCGTTCCTGAGATCCGCACCTTTGAGTACTGCGGCTTTCAAGTTCGCATCGCTTAAATTTGCGCCACGCAAATTTGCTTCTGAAAGATTCGTCTCTCGTAGATAAGCGTTCGAGAGTGATGCATTCACTAAGTTAGCACCACTAAGGTCAGCTCCCCGTAAATTTGCATTTTCGAGGCTAGTCGCTACCGTTTTCTTCTCATGCTTCCTTGGCTCAAAATTCGCGTTTGAGAGATTCGAGCCAGATAAGTTGGCGTTCATAAGGTCTGATCCCTCCAACTGCCGTCCAGAAAAGTCGGCATCTGATAGGTCGCAGTACTGACATTTGAAAGACATCAGGTATTTTTCGAGCTGCGAATTATCTGCTGCATTTAGAAGTGCGGCGGGAGAAAAAAACGCCAAAGTAAATAAAAATTTCAACATAATATATAAAGGCTCCTGCCGATCATTCCGTTTATCCGAGAAACAACGGAGACGGATATTAACAATATTAATTTTGACATGGGTGTCATCACCAGCAAAAGGTAACGCAAAATGCAATTCACTTACAAAACAAAAAACGACATCTTCGCGTTTTTACACTTTCGATTTATTCGCGAGTGGCAAACCCTCTCTGTACGACTTTTAGTAGCTACTTTGCTACTTACGCTATCGAATACTGCAACCTTGGCTGGCGAATCTACCGAAAGATTTGAACGAGGCCTAGACGCCTTCCGTGGAGGCGATCTAAACGCTGCCATAACCGAGTGGTCGGCTGCGGCAGAAGACGGAAACAGAGACGCTCTGTTTAACCTTGGACTACTCTTCGCCAATGGGAACGGGGTAAAACAGGATTGGGACGAAGCAAAGACACTTTTCCAGAAAGCTGGAAGACGTGGCAGTGAACTTGCCATGTTTAGCCTTGCCATTATGTATTTTAACGGGCAGGGAGTCCCCAAGGACTTACCTATGGCACATGTTTGGGCCAGTCTTGGAGCCGACTTACGTAATGAAACGAGCAGAAAATTACGTGACTCCATAGAAAAAACAATGTCTAAACAGCAGCTAGCTTTTTCCCATAAAACAAAGCAGCGATGCATTGACAGTAATTACGATGATTGTTAAGCGTTGGACGAGGATCGAAAGACCTTGGCAGCAACATTAAGCCGAGCAGCGAACATATGTTCATAAGCTGGTCAATATCTGTTCACTCGCTGGTCAATATCGGCTCACTCGCTGGTCGGTTAAATTATTATTAGAGTCACTCCACTTTTTTGCAATAATGTTGAGCTGACCTCTTGACTATCTGCTCCAAACCGCTACGGTACCAGAACTAACGTATTAGTGCGTTATGTATAAAAACACTACTTAGGAGGTAGATTTTATGTGGACTAAGCCAATAGCAATCGAAATGTCATGTGGTTGTGAAATTAACATGTATGCTCCAGCAGAGGGCGATCGTCCGCTGTTCTGAGCACTGTTCAGGGGGAACATAAGTTTCCCCTGAAGCTCTACTTTCCAAAATATTTTTTAAGTTTTTAGGTCTCATCGTGGAATTAGTCATACTCGGTGCTGCGGCCGGAGGAGGCTTACCGCAATGGAATTGTGCGGGGGGCCAAAGCCTCAGGGTGTGGCAGAATAATCAAGCACCCCAAACTCAAGCTAGTGTAGCCGTTGGAAGTTTTGAGACAGGTTACGTGGTAATTAACGCCTCTCCTGACCTCAGACAACAAATTATAGAAAACGCTCAATTGCATCCACAAGCTGACCACCGAGATGGAGCCCGAAACTCGCCGATCAAAGCGGTGGTCGTAACAAACGCGGACGTTGACAATGTTGCTGGTCTACTTAATTTGCGAGAGAAGCAATTCTTTGATCTCTACGGGCCAAGAAAAGTGCTCGAGATTATAAACGATAATCCAATTTTTTCCGTTCTTGATCCACAGTTTGTGACACAACATGCCCTCGAAACCGAGCAACACTTCACGCCGTTTACGGGACTCGAGTTGGAATTATTCACAGTCCCAGGCAAAGCGCCTTTATATTTGGAAGATAAACTTGGCATTCAATCAGGAGATTTAGGATTTACGAGTGGCATTGAGTGCCGGACGAGCTCGTCGACAACGCTTATTATTTCCAGTTGCGCTACCATTGACAATGCTTTGCAGAAACGCATTAACAAAGCCGACTTTATTTTATTCGATGGAACAGTTTTCGAAGATGATGAAATGCTACAGCTTGGGCTCGGTGAAAAAACTGGACGTCGCATGGGTCATTTGCCGATATCTGCAGCAGATGGTGCGCTCAGTCGCTTCGCGCAATGCAACAATATAAAACGAAAACTTTTTTTTCATATAAACAACTCAAACCCTATATGGGATTTAGATTCTCCACAATATGAAGCAATTACCCACGCAGGCTGGGAATTGTCTCGCGACGGAATGGTAATAAATCTATGACATCAAAACTCTCGCAACAAGATTTTGAAACTGAGGTAAGAGCAATTGGCCAAGAGCGCTATCATAACCAACACCCCTACCACCATAGGATGTTTACGGGTGAATGTACGATAGACGAAATAAGGGCATGGGCTATTAACCGTTTTTGTTACCAGCGGATCATTCCAATCAAGGATGCGCTAATTATGGCACGAATTGATGATGTCGAGGATCGCCGAGATTGGCGTGAGCGAATTGTTGACCATGATGGGGAAATTGATGATCATCCTGAAGGCGGTTTGCGTCGTTGGCTAGCTCTGACCTCCCAGCTAGGCTTCGATAAAAGCTATGTTATGTCAATGCAAGGCGCTTTACCCGTCACTCAATTTACGTCGAATGCCTATTTAACTTTTGTTCGCGAGAGATCGGTCTTAGAGACTGTGGCATCGTCTTTAACGGAGCTCTTCTCGCCGAATATTATTGTCGAACGAGTCCAGGGAATGTTGAAAAACTATGACTTCATTACCGAAGACAGTTTAAAGTATTTTTCTTACAGAAAGGCACAAGCTAACAGAGACTCAAATTGGGCTCTTGATTACATTGCTCGGAAAGCTGAAACGAGAGCTGATCAGGAACTTTGTTTTAATGCCCTGAGGTTCAAATGCAACATGTTATGGGCGATGCTAGACGCTTTGGCGTCCGCTTACCATCTAGGTGGAACTATCCCTCCTGGCGCAT
Source organism: uncultured Pseudomonadales bacterium (assembly GCA_964520465.1). Classification (GTDB taxonomy): domain Bacteria; phylum Pseudomonadota; class Gammaproteobacteria; order Pseudomonadales; family Litorivicinaceae; genus HIMB30. The sequence continues at coordinate 6,636 of CAZFNA010000023.1, forward strand.
GGAATCCTGCAAGCGAGGCTATTAAGGTTAGGCAGTCTGCGTGACCCAAGAACTTGTTCCAATGGAAACCATTTTAAAGTTTGAGCCGGGCGTTCGTTTAAAAGAGGACTCTGCCAGAGAGCGGTTCGTTATTTTAGGGCCAGAAGTACTCATCGAATTAAATCAGACGGGAACTGCAATCATGAGTCAAATCGATGGTGTCTCATCCGTTCAAGAAGTTATTTCCAAACTAGCTAAGGAATTTGCAACTGAGCCCACAGAAATTACACAAGATGTGCGTGAATTTATGACGGCAATGGCTATGAATAGAGTATTAACCAAATGATTGAGATGAGACCACCCGCCCCAACCGTGGTCCTAGCAGAGGTCACCCACCGATGTCCTCTGCAGTGCGTTTACTGTTCCAATCCAACCGAGCTTTTAAAGAAAAATACTGAAATCAGTACTGAAACATGGGCACGCGTATTCGACGAAGCAGCAAAAATTGGTGTTCTCCAGCTCAGTATCTCAGGTGGAGAGCCTGCCGCCCGACGTGACCTTCCCGAACTTGTGCAAGCTGCGAGACAAGCCGGTCTTTATGTCAACCTCATCACGTCAGGAGTCGGTTTTACAGAATCTCGCTTAGATCAAGTGATCGAAGCAGGCTGTGACCATATCCAGCTGTCTATTCAAGACGTCACATCTGATGGGGCCGAGCTAATCAGCAATTCTAAGGGTAGCCTTGAACGGAAGCTGAAATTTGGGGCCTGGGTTCGTGAGCGCTCTATTCCATTGACGCTGAACGCAGTCATGCATCGGTTAAATCTCGATCGCCTAGAAGAAACTTTTGAGCTGGCCCTAGAGATGGGAGCTCGAAGAATAGAAATAGCGAACGTTCAGTACCACGGCTGGGCGTTTTTTAATAAAGATATGCTTATGCCCACCCTCGAGCAGTCGGACCGAACAAATCAAATTGTGGCTGATGCAAAAAAACGCCTAGCCGGTAGGCTACTAGTCGACTACGTGCCGGTCGATCACTACGCAGAATATCCCAAAGCGTGTATGAACGGATGGGGTAGAGTCGCACTTATCGTGGCACCTGATGGGTCAGTGCTCCCATGCCACAACGCCATGGACCTTAAACATCTTACGTTCCCCAACGTATCTGAAAGATCGCTTAAATCTTCTGCTTTTAATGCATATCGTGGTGACGAGTGGATGCCAGACATCTGCAAATCATGCGACAGAAAGGAGATCGATTTCGGGGGGTGTCGTTGCCAAGCCCTAGCAATACTTGGTGACGCCGCGGCTGCTGATCCAGTCTGTTCAAAAGCTCACCCTCATTCGTTAGTAAGGGATACCGAGATTTTAGCAACTGACCGAATAGCAACTACCGAGATGACATATCGTCCGAACGCATAAAGCATCAACGCTCGCAGATTCCTAGTAAAACGAGAACACTGGAACGATTAAAAAAAGTCAGTCGCAATAAAGGATAATCAAACGCGATCCGCACATAATCACGACCAGCAAGGAACGAATCATTGGACCGAAGATTAATCACGGGTTCACTATAATTCCTTAAATACAATCCTTGATCAAAGCGCACTTCATCGGCGCCTATGCGCATCTCAAAGCGCTCTGGCGGCAACTCTTTTAATTGCCCCCCAGGGATGATCTCAACAAATGTGTCTGAGGTACAGCGATAGCCAGTCAGGTCGTCAGCCCACGACGGCATAAAATATAGAAGACTAAGTAACATTATAAAAAATATAGGTTTTTTCAACATGGTATCAATTCCTTATCCTAATAATCTATTTATCTCTCCGGTCTACCAATGTGCGACGAAATGCCTAAGCGTTTCAACAAAAACAATCAGTACAGCCGGTGACGCCAATTTCTTGGTATCCTAATCTATCGATCTTCATCTTCGACACACAGGACCACAGGCTTCAATGGCACAATTCGTATATACGATGAATCGGGTGAGTAAGATTGTTCCCCCGAAACGAGAAATATTAAAAGACATCTCACTTTCATTTTTCCCAGGAGCCAAAATAGGCGTACTTGGTCTCAATGGTTCGGGCAAGTCAACACTTTTAAGAATCATGGCTGGACTTGACAGCGAGATTGATGGTGAAGCTCGGCCCCAGCCTGGAATCAACATTGGGTATCTGCCACAGGAACCGAAGCTTGATCCGACCCAGACTGTGCGGGATGCAGTCGAAGAAGGTGTTGCAGAAATCAAACAACTCCTGACCCGCTTTGATGAAATCTCAGCGGCATTCGGCGAACCGATGAATGATGAAGAAATGAATAACTTGCTCACGGAACAGGGTGAGCTGCAAAATCAAATCGATTCAGCGAACGGTTGGGAGCTCGATCGGATACTTGAACAAGCGGCAGATGCGCTACGACTACCGCCATGGGACGCAAAAATTGAACCCCTCTCGGGTGGTGAAAAGCGTCGTGTAGCGCTCTGTCGTCTATTGCTTCAAAAACCAGATATGTTGTTACTGGACGAGCCAACAAACCACTTAGACGCTGAATCTGTGGCATGGCTCGAACATTTTCTAGTAGGGTTCGATGGGACGGTTGTCGCAGTGACTCACGACCGTTACTTCCTTGATAACGCAGCTGGTTGGATTCTTGAACTCGATCGTGGCCGAGGAATTCCGTTCGAGGGAAACTATACAACGTGGCTAGAGGCCAAAGAAAAACGGTTGGAGCTCGAACAGAAAACTGAGGATGCTCATCAAAAGACTATAAAAAGCGAGTTGGAGTGGGTGCGTCAAAATGCTAGGGGCGGCCAAACTAAATCCAAGGCCCGTCTCAAAGCATTCGAAGAACTGCAGAGCCAAGATAATCAGCAACGTAACGAAACTCAAGAAATCTACATTCCGCCGGGGCCACGGCTCGGGGACAAGGTAATTGAATTCAGTCAGGTCAAAAAAGCGTTTGATGAAAAAATGCTGATCGATAATTTGACCTTCTCAGTTCCAGCAGGAGCAATTGTCGGCATCATTGGTGGAAACGGCGCGGGGAAGTCCACCTTGTTCAAAATGATTATCGGACAAGAGACGCCAGATGACGGAACTGTTGTGCTTGGTGACACCGTGGAACTTGCCTACGTAGACCAATCACGAGATACGCTGGATGGATCTAGGACGGTTTGGGCAGAAGTTTCAGATGAACAAGATATTATCTCTGTCGGCAACTACTCGATCCCGAGCAGAGCCTATCTCGGACGTTTCAACTTCAAGGGCGGAGACCAGCAAAAGTTTGTCAAAGACCTCTCTGGTGGCGAGCGTAACCGTCTACACTTAGCGAAAACACTTAAGCAAGGCGGTAACGTGCTTCTGCTGGATGAACCGACGAACGATCTGGACGTAGAAACCCTCAGAGCTCTCGAGGAAGCACTTTTAGCATTCCCCGGGACCATCATGGTGATCTCACATGACCGTTGGTTTTTAGATCGTATCTCAACACATATTTTGGCTTATGAGGGTGAGTCTCAGGCAACTTTCTTCGAGGGTAACTACTCTGAATACGAAAACGATCGCAGGAAACGTCTTGGCGGGGAAATCGTCCCTACCCGCGTAAAGTATCGTCGACTGAATGGCTGATGGAGCGAGTGTGGCCATATCTCATATTACTCTTGCCGCCCCTATTCTGGGCTGGCAACTTTGTGGTTGGGCGCGCGTTCTCATCTGACCTTGGAGCCATTACCATGTCGTTTTATCGTTGGTTATTGGCCCTTTTAATCTTAATGCCCTTTGCTGCACCCACTATAAAACGTGAACTGCCGATCATGCTAAGACATATACCAATCCTCAGTGTCTTAGCGCTTCTCTCTGTCGCAAGTTTTAACGTGTTGCTTTACCTTGGACTGCGAGACACCGAAGCCACTAATGCTTTGCTGATTAACTCATCCATTCCGGTCTGGATATTAGCGCTCGGGGTAATATTCTACGGCGACTCGCTAACGCTGCGACGGTCTTTTGGTATCATCGTTTCGTTTTCTGGTGTCAGCTTTCTTATTTTAAGCAGTCAAACAGATCAACTCACCATCAATCGGGGTGATCTGTGGGTTGTCTCCTCATCACTTGGTTGGGCACTCTACTCACTTACATTACGAAAAAGGCCAGCTAACCTCTCAGGTCTCGGATTCCTGGCTTATATTGTGGTTTTTGGGGTCTGCTTTAATGGCGTTTTACTCGCACTAAATCCCCTCGATGAGCCATCGTTGCCATGGACACCAGATACCTTCTATGGCATTGGATACGTTGCCGTATTCGCATCCTTAGGAGCTTATGTCTGCTGGAACTATGGTGTTAGTAAACTTGGGGCACAGGTCGCGGGACAATATATTCATTTGATGCCACTATACGGAGTTATCATGGCTTCAATTTTTTTAGATGAGTCAATGACTCCCAACCACTGGATTGCAGGCTGTTTAATCGCGGCAGGTCTGCTCCTCGCGATGAGACAACCAGCCAATGAAGTGGCACTCAAACCCAACTGAACGAAGACAGTTTCACAGTATGAAGTGGGCTTCATTCCCAAAGGATGAATTACCTCTCTGGGTGGCCGATTTAGATTGCGCTCCACCAATCTGCGTTGAAAATACAATAAAGGGATTACTCAGCCATGGCGTATTTGGTTATGGACTCGAGCCACCGGGATTTCGCGAAGCTTGGGTTGATCATCTATCGACCAATCATGATTGGTCTATCGATCCAGATTGGATTATACCAATTGCAGGAGTGGTTCCCGGAATGCGCTTCAGCCTAATGGCACATCCCGAGATCACTAATGTTTTGACACCTTCTCCAGCCTATCCATATTTCAGAGCAGTCCCATCGACCGAAGGACGTATCGAACATCTATTTGAATTAGCTCGCCAAGGCCAGGCGCTTGAACCCAAACTAAAACAAATTCAAGCTACATTGGATTCGATAGCTAATCAGGCAGCGATACTCTGGTGTAACCCGCACAATCCTGGTGGCACAGTCTATTCAGCCAATTTTCTACTTGAGCTTAGCGACATAGCTGCGAAGAATAATACGCTAATCATAAGCGACGAAATATGGGCTGACTTGATTCTAGACGATGCGACGCACGTTCCCATGGGCAAAATTAGCTCTCCAGACCAACCAACCATAACCTTGATGGCTGCAACAAAAACTTTCAATATCGCCGGATTTCCTTGCGCAATTGCAATCATCCCAGAGCCAAAAACACGGGCTCGTTTTAAGAAAACGCAGGTAGCCATGCCACATATCACACCGCTAGGCTATTCAATAACAGAAGCCTGTCTACGCGAAGGTTGGGATTGGCATTCAGAGCTCTTGGAGGCCCTTCGCTTCAATAGATCTCTAGTCACGGCTTGGGCTAATCAACATTCTGAACTGACAACTATAACAGGCCAAGCCAGTTTCTTAGCCTGGATTGAATCGGAATCCGATCATGATTTGACCGGGCGATTAAGTCGAGCAGGAGTTAGATTGTCACCCGGACCATCATTTGGCTCAGCTACAGCTACCCGGATGAATTTTGGCTGTGCTCCCGCCACTCTCGAAGAAGCCTTACGTCGAATAAACTTGGCGTTGTAATCCAAAAAAATAAACAGGAGTCATTCATGATCGAAAAACGCCCACTTGGTCTTACCGATATTGACGTCACATCGATTTGTCTAGGCACCATGACTTGGGGCGAACAAAATACGGAATCTGATGCCCACAACCAACTCAGCTACGCTTGTTCAGACCGAGGGATTAATTTCATCGATACGGCCGAACTTTATCCGGTCCCACCAAAGCCAGATACTCAAGGCAGGACGGAACAGTATATTGGCAGTTGGCTTCGACAGCGTGGAAAACGCGATGATCTTATCGTCGCCACAAAAGCTTGTGGTCCGGGGGAATGGGTCAGCTATTTTCGAGGCGGACCAAGACATAATAAAGCGAATCTCGAACAAGCACTCAATGTATCACTCCAGAATCTTCAAACTGATTATGTCGATTTATACCAGCTACATTGGCCAGACCGGCAAACAAACTTTTTTGGACGACTTGGATATAAACACATTGAAGGTGCGGAAGAAATACCTATAAATGAGACATTAATAGCGCTAGAGGGCCTTGTCTCAAGCGGGAAAGTACGAGCTATTGGGCTATCTAATGAAACCTCTTGGGGCGCAATGAAATTCCTCGATACTGCCCGTCGCGAGGGGCTCCCAGTAGTCGCTTCAATACAAAATCCATATTCGCTATTAAACCGAACCTTTGAAATTGGTTTATCTGAAGTTGCGCACAGAGAATCGGTTGGACTTCTTGCCTATTCACCCCTCGCTTTTGGCGTTTTATCAGGTAAATATTTAGGCGGGAAACGACCCACAGGTTCACGATTGGAACTCTTTGATAGATTTCAGCGATACTCCAGTCCCGAGGCTACAAAGGCAACTGAAGCCTACGCGCTATTAGCTAGGGATCATGGACTCACTTTAACTGAAATGGCCTTAGCCTTTGTCACAAGTCGGTCTTTTGTAACGTCTAATATTATTGGTGCAACATCTATAGAACAATTAAAAGAAAATATTGATACACACTCCCTTACGTTATCTACACCCGTACTTGATGGGATCGAAGCAATTCATACGAGCCAGCCTAATCCATCACCATAAGGAAAGACAATGAGGCCACGCCGTAGCGCACTGTTCATGCCTGGCAACAATATCCGAGCGATCTCAAAATCAAAGACACTGCCGTGTGATGTAGTCATTTTAGATCTGGAAGATGCTGTCGGCTCGGATAAGAAACATCAATCCCGCGAAACTGTTCGCGATTCGCTTCTCGATGGAGGATTCGGCTCTAGAGAAATAGCGGTTCGCGTCAATGCTCTTGGTACGGTTTTTCATGCCGATGACCTGTCAGCATTCAGAGACGTTCCTCTGAACGCAATCGTATTGCCCAAAGCCGAGCACAAACACGAGCTTAAGCAACTAGGAGAGCAAATGGATCTACTCGGTTTCAATCCAGAAATCGAGCTTTGGCTTATGGCTGAAACTCCCACCGGGGTGTTGAACATACGCGAACTCTGCAATGCCCACCCACGAGTGAATGCAGTATTACTTGGTACCTCAGACTTAGGCAAGTGCCTTCAACTACCCCAAGACCACCAGCGTACAGGTCTTCTACACGCCCTTTCACACTGTTTGTTAGCTGCACGAGAAGCTGAAATAAATATTTTGGATGGAGTCTTCCTCGACCTCCAGAGCCCAGAACTATTTGAAGCACAGTGCAAACAAGGAAAAATATTGGGATTCGACGGAAAAACACTGATTCATCCATCGCAAATCGAAAAAGCAAACGATATTTTCGCCCCATCAGATGCGGAAATAATTAAAGCTAGAGCAATTGTGAAGGCTTGGAAAGTTGCTATTGTGGATGGTGATGGTCTCTGTGTTTTAGAGGGGCGACTCGTGGAAAATCTGCATGTTGAGGAAGCTAAACGCGTTCTCGATCTCGCCCATTTGATTGCTACGCAATCATTCTAACGGGATCATATCCACAGAAACTTCAAGCGCATGCTGACTGCCGCCGATCATCAAACCTTTGAGAGGAACAACATCAGCATAATCGCGCCCCCATGCAAGAGTAACATGACGCTCTGAGGGTAAAATCCCGTTGGTAGGATCAAAATCAATCCAGCCAGTACCTGTTACAAATACACTGACCCAAGCGTGGGACGTATCCGAGCCTGTGAGCTTGAGATGACCTGGCGGTGGTTCAGTTTCGAGATAACCAGAGACGTAGCGTGCCGCAATTCCTTTAGCACGCAAGGTTGATAACATTAAATGGGCAAAGTCCTGACAGACACCGCGCCCCTCCTTCAAAACCAGATCCACAGGAGTTTCCAAAGTGCTAAAGTCCTGATCATAGACAAACTCCTGAAAAATGTACTCATTTAGAGCGTTAGTTGCCTCAAGGAGCCCACAACCAGACGTAAAAAAGCCATCTGCAAAATCTTGAATATCTCGATCCGAAGTACATACATAGGCGCTTGATCGGCAGTACAAACGCGTCTTTGCCGGAATCTCTAAGCTATCAGCCCAGTTAATGTCACGATCAAATTCAACGCGCGTCGCTCGCACTTCTACTTCAGATTCAGCTAACACATTCAATTCGGAATGAACCTCCTCCACTGAAAACCTAGAGATCCGATTTCCAAATAAATCCTGGCGTTCTTGCAAGACCTCGGCAACAGGCAAAACAGTCAACCGCGCGCTCAAGATTTGCTGGTTCAGAGTATCTCGAGGTAATAAGCAAGCTAGGCTGTGGCATAAACTCACAGGCTGACCATATTGATATCGATTCTTATGACGAACCCGGTAGCGCATTAACCCACCTTCACCAATTGCTGCGGCACATCAGCATGGCTGAAGTATGCCAGAGTAATCGCCTCACTTAAGCTTGATAAGTGATCGATCATAAGATCCAAAGAATCAAATAGTGGCTTTTTTGGAGATCCCTGAAGAGTCATAAAGTCATCTGGTTGCGACATCTGAAGACTGGCATGAATCCGAAATGCTAATTGCTGCAGCCGGGTATTTCTGCCCACCAACTGCTGTACGGGCAACCCTTTAACTTGGATCTCCAGACGAGCGGCTAAGTATCCAATTGCTCGAGGAGTTTCTATATCCAATAGTAGCAAATCCAAAATTGCAGTTGGGTGAAGTCGCGTTCGATAACGTCGTCTGTAGGTCATCACAGTATCTGTTACTTCAAGCAAAAGTTCCCACTGGTTGATATCCTGAGGCTTCAAAGTCCGAAAAGCATAACTTAAAAGCATTAGCGTCTTACTGGCCCTCTCTAAGTGTCTGCCAATATCCATGAAACGGTTCGCAAAAGTACGGCTCATTGTGTCGTTATTTAGTCCTGAAAACGTTGCCAGTTGCATGAGAATGGCGTCAGTCTGATCGAGAAGCCGTCCTGTGTCGGCGTATTTCATCATCGCGATCCGTTCGACCATCTGCTCGAGATTCACCAATGCACGCCAGGCGTCGTCACTCAGGTAGTCAGGGGTTGCTCGGGCATTACGCATAATTGAGTCAATTAAATCAGAGAGTCCACCAACAGCGGTTCGAGCGAACGTGAGCTGATGAATTTCTGACGCCGGATCCTCAAAATTCAAATCTTCAATAGAAAATTGAGTGCCCAGTAACCATAGCGCAGCACGCTGGCGTTCGGTTCGAACATCAAGAGCCCCGGCCAACACCTCCCTAATCAATCGTGTGAAGGCATCAGTCCTTTCGACATAGCGTCCAAGCCAGAACATTGCATCGGCCACACGGGATGGGGTCATAGATTGGTCCAAAGAGCCCAGTGCTGGCGCGTCCATTTCAGCAAACATAGATAACTGGTTATCTGGCTCCATCCCCATGACCCAAAGATCCTTATATTTTTCTGGGGTATTAGGCCTAAGTTGAGCCCACGACGCATCCTGATTACAGGCCGCAAGCCCGCCAGGCATCACATCGACCCTCCGGTCTTGGGACTGAGCGGTGTACATTCGAAGGACCACATTTGATTGTCCTCGGGAAACACCCTCAGCCACAGGCGATGACTCCAGTTCAATTGCCTGCCACGCGACCCAACTTGATGAATCAGATGCAATCCGAGTTTTAAGAAGACTCCGTTCAGATTCTGGTAAATCGCGGACGACGAAGGATTCTCCGCCAGGAAAAGCGGAGGCATGACGAACTAACACATCAGGCCATAATGTTTCAAATGCTTCACGCTCTGAATCATCACCAAGCCATAAAGCCGGAAGTGATTTTAAAATCAGGTCTTCTCCCAAGAGCTTCTGGCATAAGCCCTCGAGTCTCCCCATCCATAATGGCGAGTCGATTAAGCCGGCGCCTGGGACATTTCCCATTCGGACGCCATTACCTCGAACCACATCCATAAGCCCCGGAGTTCCTTGCCGGCTCAACCCATTCAACTCTAGTGGATCAATATCCTCATCAGCAACACGTCTAAGAACTCCTGAAACTGGCCGAAGGCCACTCAATGTTTTTAGCATCAAACGATTTCCTCTGACCGTAAGGTCATCACCTTCTGCTAAGGTAAAATCAAGATGATTGGCTAAAAATGCATGCTCAAAATAGCTTTCGACCGATTGCCCTGGGGTCAAAAGAATCGATAGATCCTGATCTCGACTGTCGGCTCTTAGAAACTGTCTCAATGTCCGGAAAAATCCAGATAATCGTTTTACTGACATGCGACGAAGCAGATAGCCCATAACACGCGACATGATCAAGCGCCTCTCTAGCACATAACCAAGTCCCGCAGGTGCCCTTGTGCTTTGCCCGAGCACAAACCAGTGTCCATCTTTATCTTTTACCAAGTCGTGGGCAAGAAAACTAATCCATGGGGTTTTTGGATTCAAACCATGCGCTTGCACCAGATATTCTGGATTCGAGAACAATAAATCAGCAGGGATTGAGCCATCAGCTAATAAATGACGTTCTCCATAGATATCATTGAGTAACACCTCGAAAAACCGCATACGCTGGGATAGGCCACGGGCTAGGTGATCGAAGACAGCCTCATCCATCAGGTAAGGCACAACATCCAACTGCCCTTGGCGATTTTGGAGATGCTTTGACGTGTGTGCCTGATAAGTAAGACCGTTTTCTTTTAACCGCCGCTCGACCTCTTCAGACCAACGAGCTTGCTGATTTCCCTCTTCATAATCAAGAGCGGAAAACAAGGTATTCCAAGCTGTATCTATCGTTTGATTAGTTCTGTCTTGCATCATAAGCTTTTTATAACTAAAGAGGACCAAGTCTAACCGCTTGGCTCAAGTTTCGGTAGTCAAAGCCATTTCACTTTAAGGCTCCCGATAGCGAACGCAGAAACTCATGGGCGACACGAATTCTTGGGATCCGCTCGTTACTCGGATGAGATACAAGAAAAAATTCTCGGGTCAATTGCAGCTCCGGTAATACCGGAATCAGCATGTCTTTCTCAGAGAGGAGAAATCGATGCAAAACGCCAATACCTAAGCCAGAACGCACAGCCTCAACCTGACCTACCGGAGAATATATCGACACCCTCGATCTCCAGCCAGGCCAAACTGCTCTTGCAATATTTAACCGATCACTGAACAAAAGATCTTCTACATATCCGATCAAGCGATGGCTAGATAACTCGTCAGGAGACCTTGGATGGCCGTGTGACTCTATGTAAGTGGCGCTGGCATATAGGCCCAAGGCATAGGTGCCTAGGCTTTCAAATCGAAGGCATGCCTCTGTGGGGCGGCCCACCATCACTGCCAAATCAGCCTCTCGTCTCGACAATGAAAAACCTAGTGTCTGCGGGACCACCTCAATTGCTAAATCTGGATGAGCAAGGAGTAGACGATTCAAGTTCGAAGTCAATACTTTTAGAGCGAAGCCTTCCGGTGCCGAAATCCTTACGGTCCCAGACACCGACTTCGCATTTTGATTAAAAATCGATCCTGCAGCTTCAATCTCTGCCTCAGCACGCTCAAGATATTCGACTAGTCGCCCTCCTTCATCGGTCAATTTCATACCCTTGCTATGCCGAACAATAAGAACGGAATTCAACCGCATTTGTAATTGATTCAAGTGCCGAGATAATGTCATCACCGAGACCCCAAGTGAGTTGGCAGCTTTTCCCAGTTGGCCTGATCGTGAGACAGCAAGTAAATACCTCGCATCTTCCCAGTTTATTCGAAAATTCTTCATTGTAATAATATATCAAATTTGATGTATCAGTAGATAAATAATTTTGATTGAATTAACAAAACTGAAAGTATTTAATAGTGATAGAAATTAATTATACAGAGGTGGCTCATGACTATTCTTGGAAATTTTATTGGGGGAGTACGGGTTGTATCATCATCTGGCCGATCAGCGCCTGTGTATAACCCAGCCATTGGTAAGCAACAATTCAAAGTGGCGTTGTCATCACCCGATGAAACCCGTGAAGCCATTGCCGTCGCCGCGGCAGCATTCCCTGCCTGGAGTAAAGTCACGCCGTTAAATCGTGCTCGCGTCATGTTCAAATTTAAAGAGTTAATCGAACACTATGCCGATGAATTAGCTGAGCTGATTACTCTAGAACATGGCAAAGTATTCTCTGACGCAAAAGGCGAACTGACGCGTGGCCTAGAGGTTGTTGAATTTGCCTGTGGCATTCCACATCTCCTTAAAGGAGAACATAGTCTAAACGTCGGGCGTGACGTGGATAGTTTCAGCCAAATGATGCCATTAGGCGTTTGCGCGGGCATTAGTCCTTTTAATTTTCCTGCCATGGTGCCAATGTGGATGTTCCCGGTTGCTATTGCCTGCGGGAATACATTCGTAATGAAGCCATCCGAAAAAGACCCCACCACCCCACTTCGTCTGGCTGAGATATTTAAAGAGGCAGGACTTCCGGATGGGGTCTTTAATGTTGTTAATGGGGATAAAGAATCTGTTGATGTTCTCCTTACAGATGATCGAATTCAAGCCATCAGTTTTGTAGGATCAACACCAGTCGCTCAATATATTTATTCAACCGCAAGCGCACACGGTAAACGTGTACAAGCACTAGGTGGCGCAAAGAATCACATGGTTATCATGCCTGATGCCGATCCTGAACAAGTCGTGAATTCGCTAATGGGAGCGGCTTATGGTTCGGCAGGTGAGCGTTGCATGGCGATCTCTATTGCAGTCTGCGTAGGGAATGAAGTAGCCAATAAGTTAATCGATAATCTCAAAACAGAAATTGGTGGCATGAGGATAGGTGCTGGCATGAGTGAGGAAGAGATGCACATGGGGCCATTGGTCACCCGTGAACATGCTGATAAAGTCATCGGCTACATAAATCAGGGCGTAATTGAAGGTGCCACGCTGGTTGTTGATGGTCGTCAAGTTGTCGTGCAAAATAATGAAAACGGTTATTTCGTAGGGCCCACACTCTTCGATAATGTGAAGCAAGGCATGCGCATTTATGATGAAGAAATTTTTGGCCCAGTATTATCAATCGTCCGCGTTGAGACCTATGAAGAAGCCTTGAGTCTGATAAATAACCATGAATTCGGTAACGGCACCGCGATCTTCACGCGCGATGGTGATACGGCACGCCAGTTTACTGAATCGGTACAAGTCGGCATGGTGGGCGTCAATGTGCCGATCCCTGTACCAATGGCATTCCACAGTTTTGGCGGCTGGAAACGAAGCCTCTTTGGCCCATTGCATATGCATGGACCTGACGGCGTGCGCTTTTATACTCGCATGAAAACAATCACAGCACGCTGGCCAACAGGACTTCGTGCAGGCGCTGAGTTCTCCATGCCTACAATGAAGTAAGCAAACCTAGCGGCCTTCCGGCCGCTAGTAAAGAATTGGTCGATAATGAAAAAAAATTTACCTGGCTCGCGGACAAATTAATCAGAACAATAAATGGAGGCAGTTTCGCTAGACTTATCATTCGATCGTAATCCATTTGAAATAGCGAGGCATACAGCGATCAGCCGTGAATCAAAAACTATTAATCACGACAGTATAAGTGGCTAAGCTTACGGTAGATAAGAAAACATGAGGCCTCATGCGCTGAGGGGCAAGAATCAGCGGCAGTAATGCCAAGCCAAACAACCACACTAAAACCAAAATCCAAACAAACCAGATACTCCTAAACAATAGACCGTTGATCACAAGCTGAAGGGTGCTTGAGCTAGCACGCCAGGCCAGAAGATCTGGAAATTATCATAGTTCAAAGATGAACAAATTGAGTTAGTGTGCTGACGGTCACATTCGGAACCTGAGGTAGGTTTTCTAGTATATTTTGATTTCTATTAATCCAAACTGTTTGGAATCCAAATTGACCTGCACCCGCGACATCCCAGCCATTGGATGAGAAAAATAAAACGTCAGATGAACAAATTGAGGGGAATTTCTCCAGAACCAAATTATAGGTTTTAGGATGTGTTTTAAACACACCCACATCATCAACAGACAAAATAGCGTCCAAAGAAGGTCTTAATCCAGAACCTTCAACTGCTGCATCTAGCATTTCGGTCGAACCATTCGATAAAATACCAAAAGCTGCATCTGGGTACATTTGCTTCAGTAGAGATAGGGCTGTTGGCACTTCCTCAAAAGCAGGTAACTCAAAATAAATATCGAGTAATCGCTCGCGCCAAAGGACTGGATCAAGTTCATAAAATTCAAGAGCATAATCAAGTGCGTCTTCAGTTATTCCCCAAAAAGACTTCCATGGAGAATTCATTAAAGACCTCAGCCAAGTATATGCCAGTTGTTTTTCCCGCCAAAGAAAAGAAAAATCGCTCCAGACAGGACCGATCTCATCAGCTAGTATAGAGGAAGCAGCATTTATATCGAACAAGGTTCCGTATGCATCGAAGATCAGCACCTTAGGGCTCATGTGTACTTCCTTTAGTAAAATTCATAAATGATTTTAATATAGCGTTCGTAATTAAGTATATTCAGCAGAATTTATCATGACTTTTATAATAGATATTAAGCATCTCACCAAGCAATATTCTGAAAACAGTATTGCACTTGACGATGTGTCCGTTCAAATTGAAGCAGGCAAGATTCTCGCACTTCTTGGCCCAAATGGTGCCGGAAAAACGACGCTGATTTCGATCATATGCGGTCTGACAAAAATAAGCAGCGGATCTGTAACAGTAGGTGGATTTGATGTGGTAAAAAACTACCGAGAGGCGCGAACACTCATCGGACTTGTCCCACAGGAGCTAATGCTGGAGCCATTTGAAACTGTGCTTGGTACGGTAAGTTTGTCCCGTGGTCTTTTTGGTAAAAAACCAAGCCAAGAATATCTCGAAACCGTACTTCGGAAGTTATCTCTTTGGGAAAAACGACATGCCCATATCAAGGAACTATCAGGGGGCATGAAGCGACGAGTATTGATTGCAAAAGCGCTAAGCCATGAACCAAAAATCTTATTCCTAGATGAACCAACGGCCGGAGTCGATGTCGAATTACGTCGCGAAATGTGGGAAGTAGTTACTGAACTGAAGAAACAAGGTGTAACGATTGTTTTAACGACTCACTACATTGAAGAGGCGGAGGAAATTGCTGACCGAATTGCCATTATCAATGAAGGAAAAATTTTGCTGATTGAAGACAAGAATAAATTGATGAAGCGACTCGGTGAAAAACAACTCCGAATTGAACTGCAGCAGCCTATAGAAACCTTGCCGACCAGTCTTGTAAAATTAGGATTGCATATAGAAAATGAAGGAGCGAGCCTTGTGTATCGTTACGACGCGGAAGCAGAGCCAATCGGTATACCGTCTGTTTTATCAACTTTATCAGTGGAAGGAATCGCTCTCAAAGATCTCCAAACCTCTCAAAGCTCCCTCGAAGATATCTTTGTTGGCCTAGTAGCGGATTAAAAACAGTGAATATTTACGCAATAAGAGCACTCTATTTTTTTGAAATGGCTCGTACTTTTCGGACTCCTCTACAATCGGTTGCATCACCAGTAGTCTCAACAGTACTGTACTTTGTTGTGTTTGGTTCTGCGATTGGCAGTCGCATGGCAATGATTGACGGAGTACCCTACGGCGTCTTTATTGTGCCGGGGCTCATTATGCTTACAGTCATGATGCAGTCGGTCTCAAATGCCTCTTTTGGAATCTATTTTCCTAAATTCTTAGGTACGATTTATGAACCACTATCTGCGCCTATTTCTCCCTGGGAAATCGTGATTGGTTATGTCGGAGCTGCGGCTACCAAAGCAATTGCAGTGGGTCTTATCATACTAGCCGTTTCTTTTTTATTCGTACCAGTAACTATCGCCCACCCATTCTTAATGATTTGTTTCCTAATACTCACATCTATTTCTTTCAGTTTACTAGGGTTTATCCTAGGAATCTGGGCTCGAAATTTTGAACAACTTAGCCTTGTGCCCACGCTAATATTGACTCCTTTGGTATTTTTAGGCGGCAGTTTCTATTCGATTACAATGTTGCCACCGATTTGGCAAAAAGTGACGATGTTCAACCCCGCTGTTTATTTAATTTCCGGCTTTAGGTGGACATTTTTCGGAACTGCTGACGTACCCATCACCTCATCACTTATGGCGATGAGTCTTTTTGGATTAATATTTTTCGTTGTCATCTCGTGGATTTTTGCTACAGGATATAGACTCAAATACTAAAGATTTATAGAGCTGGTAAATACATAAAACTATTTTGCGAGACTTTGTATCATAAAAACCACCGTATGGTTTTAGCTTTTCCATCAACCTCTTATTTTTTATATTAGCACTGCCGCGCTAAATTAAATCAGCTCAGATGAATTCACCGCAGTGAGATGCTGAGGAACTGTAAACGCCTAGCAATTTGCAGGATATTGAATTGCCGTCATGGTTTTTTCGTCTTTAGTAAAGAGAAATGATTGTCCTCCAAGCAGACCTTAGACGAATCTTTCGAGCGATCCAGAAAATCAACCGCAGGCGCACTAAGTGAGTCATTTAAGCTGTAGCAAAATGAACCAATTTCAAAAATACTATCAGGCAAAGCATCCAATACTCATCTGAGGCACTCAGCGGAGACATTCATATCCCAGCTAGGGCTGAGCGAGCCAAAAGTTACATTGAAATCTTGATCGAAAAGAACATTTTACTGAGCAATCTTATAAAAGTCTTAGCTTGATAGGCCAGCATTTCTTAAGTGGAGGTCATGGGTTATTGGCCTGGTTAATGCAACTCCAATTTCGACG
>CAZFNA010000024.1:0-22877 GCA_964520465.1 uncultured Pseudomonadales bacterium
GCCTCACGAGCCCGGTGGCGTTGCGAAGCTGTTGGATATGGTTGGGACTTACTCACTAATTTGTCTCAATACCGAAATCATCTCAATCGCAACTAGTGCGGCCTCAGATCCTTTATTACCTGCTTTTGTCCCAGCGCGTTCGATTGCTTGCTCAATTGTGTCAACCGTCAACACACCAAAAGAACATGGTATGCCAGTATCCATTTGTACCTTATTTAGCCCGCAAGCAGACTCGCCTGCAACATACTTAAAATGCGGCGTTGATCCACGGATCACAGCGCCTAGCGCTATGATCGCATCGACCTCACCTTTTTCTGCTACAGCCTGAGCAGCCAAGGGGATTTCGTAAGCACCAGGAACACGCACAACGACAATATTGTTCTCGTCTACTCCGTGACGAACCAAAGTATCAATGGCTCCCTCGAGGAGCGAATCCACAATGAACTGGTTAAACCTACCCGCAACAATTGTATAGCGGCCATCAGCATGTATAAATTTTCCTTCAATCATTTTCATGGATTACCCCTCGTATTCCACATATTCTAAAACCTCGAGATCAAATCCAGAGATTGCGCTAAATTTCATTGGCGTTGATAACAATCGCATTTTACCTACATTGGCTTGACGTAGAATCTGTGACCCAGTCCCAACAGTTAGATACGGCGCTAACCTTGACCCCGGGTTAGGTAACAAGTCACCGACATATTGTGCCAATCGATCTTCGATAGCTCCATCCCCACCACTGTCTAGAATTACGACAACCCCTTCACCAGCATTAGCAACAGCTTCTAATGCTTTGGGCAACGGCCAGCTTCCCCGTCCTTGCCAGGAAATCTGAACCATGTCTCGCAGTGTGTCTGGTACATGCACTCTCACCAGGCATGGCCGATCCGGCGCAGGCTCACCTTTAATCAAGCACAGATGTTTACTACCTAAAATTTGGTCTTGAAAAATCTGTAGCCGAAATGGTCCAAACTCGGTATCAATATATTCCTCACGCAACATTTTAACGGTTGTTTCAGTAATCGAACGATAATGTATTAAATCGGCGATCGTACCAATCGAAAGATTATTCTGTTTTGCAAAAGCTTCAAGGTCAGGACGTCTTGCCATTGATCCATCATCATTCATGATTTCACAAATAACAGCAGCCGGTTCCAAGTTAGATAAGCGGACCAAGTCACAACCGGCTTCCGTGTGCCCAGCGCGCATTAAAACTCCCCCAGGTTGAGCCTGAACTGGAAAAATATGACCTGGCTGGACCAAATCAGACGCGCGAGCATTAGTTGCTACTGCAGCTTGAATCGTGCGCGCACGATCTGCCGCGCTGATGCCAGTTGTAACACCCTCGGCAGCCTCAATACTGACTGTAAACGCCGTTTTATTACGCTCTGTATTCTCTTTCACCATTGGCGGTAAGCCCAACTGCCGGCAGCGTTCTTCAGTCAAGGTCAAACAGATCAATCCACGCGCGTGCCGAGCCATAAAATTGATGTGTTCAGAGCTGCAATGCGCACCCGCCATCACCAAATCGCCCTCATTTTCACGATCTTCATCATCCATTAAAATAACCATTTTTCCATCACGGATATCAGAGATCAGAGTTTCTACAGAAGCCAAAGCCATTCTAAGTGCGCGTCCTTAATGTCCAGTCCAATCTAAGGTCCTGCCCAACACTTTGAACCTTCTGAATAAAAATTTCTGGCGCATCAGTCAGTTGCGCGGGGGAGAGATCATACAGGGACAGTGCCGCCCGCCCAAGGAGTTTCGGCGCGAGATATAAAACACCCGCATCGATTAGACCACACGAAATCAAACTGCCACTTAATGTCGGCCCTGCTTCAACCATTACTTCATTGATCGAGCGACGTGCAAGTTCAATCATTAAAGCCACTAAATCAACACGACCACCAATTTGGGGAGCAAGCCAGTGCTGCAGCCGTCCGCTTTTAAGCGCGGGATGCTGGACTTCAAATGCTGTAACCCAAAGAATTGGACCATCAACAGCGATTAACTTAGCGTCGTGTGGCAGACGTCCAGTAGTGTCAACTATCACACGCAATGGCTGACGACCGGGGACAGCATGAGGGGGAAAAATACCTACTTCTTCATGTCTTACCGTTAGCCGTGGATCATCCATTAGTACCGTGTTAATACCCGTCATGATCGCCTGACAGCGTGCTCTTAGCCTTTGCACATCCAACCTGGCTTCAGTGCCTGTTATCCATTTCGAACGGCCATCAGCCATTGCTATTTTACCGTCTAAACTTGCTGCAGATTTAATCCAAATCCAAGGGGACCCTTTGGTCATCCTCTTGATGAACCCGGGGTTCAGCTGTTTGGCATCATCCCGGTAGAGTCCTACATCAACTCTAATTCCAGCCGCTCTCAATCTCTGAATACCCTGGCCAGAAACAAGAGGATTAGGATCTTCCATAGCAATAACAACGCGGCTGACGCCCGCCTCGATCAGTGCATCTGCACAAGGAGCCGTCCGACCTACATGGGAACAAGGCTCTAGTGTCACTAAGCACGTAGAACCTTTAAAAAATCGAGGATCAGTCTGGCCCATTGCTTCAATTTCAGCATGTGGAAAACCTGGAGAACTATGAAATCCCTCTGCAATCACCTCATTATCTTTGACAAAACATGCACCAACTCGAGGATTCTCAAAACTTGAATAGAGACCTTTACCTGCCAAAAAAAGTGCACGCCGCATCGCCAAACGGTCTCCTTCACTCCACTCAATCATCAGATAGTTTCTCGATCTCACCAATGAATTCAGTAACATCACTGAAACTTCGGTAAACAGATGCGAACCGAACATAGGCAACATGATCAATAGCTTTTAATTCACGCATTACATGATCGCCAATTCCTCGAGATTCAATTTCTTTATCCGATTCTGATTGTAGCGACCGTTTTATGCGCTGAATGCAGGCATCGATTTGCACCATTCCGACAGGACGTTTTTCCAAAGCCCGAATTAACCCTCCACGTAGCTTATCCTCATCAAAATTCTCGCGCTGGCCATTACTTTTCACAATCCTTGGCATAACTAATTCTACACTTTCATAGGTAGAGAATCGTTGATCACATCCAGGACAAATCCGCCGGCGGCGAATTTGACTTCCTTCAGCATGTAATCTCGAATCGATTACCTTTGTATCCAAGGCCTGACAAAATGGGCAACGCATTAAATCCGGTCCTCATAGTCACGTGACGATCCCAGCGCACCTCGACGGCTCTGGAAGTCGTACAACAAGACCCCAGTAGCAACGCTAACATTCAAACTTTCAATAAAACCCAGCATTGGAATTGATACCAACACATCGCAAATTTCTCGTGTGAGGCGCCTCAACCCCAACCCCTCAGACCCTATAACTAAACCGATGGGGCCATCATGTGGGACTGCTGCTAACCCATCATTTTCTTCACCTGCTGCACCGACAATCCAAAAGCCACTCTTCTGCAATGCTCGAAGGCATCGAGCCAAATTAGTGACTTTAACTACTGGAATTAACTCACTCGCGCCAGATGAGGTCTTTCGAGCAACCTGATTTAGTGGTGCAGAATTATCCTTTGGTACAATGACACAAGTCACGCCAAATGCCTCGGCAGACCGCAAGCATGCGCCAAAGTTATGTGGATCAGTCACTCCGTCGAGTACAAGCACTAGTGGCTGCTTGTACCCATCCAAAATTATTGGTAACGAATTTTCAGGCTCCATCTCACGGGGCTTAGCGAATGCAATCACACCCTGATGGTTAGAGTCTGATGACACCGCTCCATCGAAATTTCGCTCAGAGGTCTCAATAACTCGAACCCCTGAGGCTCTAGCTTCTTTAACTACATCCTTCAACCGATGCTCATTGGCACCGTGACGAACCCAAACCTCAAAGACTCGTGATTTCTTCAAAACAACGCGTACCGGATGCACTCCGCAAATCGCTACTTGGCCCATAGCCTCGTGACTTTTCGGTGACTGGCGACGATCCTGACTCATCTGCGTTTTTTCCTTGGCCCTTTAGCGCTACTCTTGTGTTCTGTCGATGCCTCGTCAAGTATCTTGCCTTTCTTTAGGCGAGATCGCATGCGGGATTTTTTCGGCTTGGTGATCGGTTGGCCGGCCAACGCAAAATCGATTCGCCTAGCCTCTAGATCAACTCGCGCGACCTGGACGGAGACAGAATCTGCTAGACGGAATGCTTGACGCGTTTGCTCTCCCGTCAATGTATGCTGGGCCTCACTGAAAACCCAATAATCTGGGGGCAGTTGGGTAACATGGATCATGCCCTCAACAAATAATTCGTCAAGCAAAATGAACAAACCAAATCCAGCAACGCCAGTGATTGTTCCTCGGTAGTCTTCTCCAATTTTCCCCCGCATAAACTGACATTTAAGCCATTGCCCCACATCGCGGCTTGCCTCATCAGCACGCCGCTCAGCCATAGAACAATGCTCCCCAAGTGCAACTATCCGTTGCATGTCAGGTAGTCCCTCCCTTACCAATTGACTTGGATTGTCTTGTGCACCATTTCTGACGATACGTTTTAATAATCGATGTACGGTCAGGTCAGGGTAGCGTCGAATTGGAGAGGTGAAATGCGTATAATGTTCATAAGATAGACCAAAATGACCCACATCAGGATCCGGTGCATATTTGGCTTGCTGCATAGATCTGAGAATCATCGCCTGAATCAATGGAAAATCAGGGCGCGAATGGGCTTGCTCAAGCAGAGCCTGGTAATCGACAGGCTCCGGCTTTTCACCACCGCCCAGCCCCAGTGCCATCGAGCCCAAAAATTGGCGTAACATCGCTAAACGTTCGTCGCTTGGACCTTCATGGATTCGATACAAGGTGGGTAACTTAAACTTTTTGAGACAGCGTGCTGCAGCTTCGTTTGCAACCAACATACATTCCTCGATCATCTTGTGGGCCTCTAAACGCTCACGAGAGGTCACTGCTGTAATCTTGCCTCTCTCATCAAAGCTAAATTTAGGCTCGACTGAATCAAAATCAAGCGCCCCGCGGTCTTCTCGTTCAGCACGCAGCGTTTTGTATATTAAAAATAAATCAGCCACGTTGTCGGAAATATCTCGAGAGTCAAAGCGTTGATCGTCATGCAATGCATCCTGA
The DNA here is from genome assembly GCA_964520465.1 of uncultured Pseudomonadales bacterium. Taxonomy (GTDB): domain Bacteria; phylum Pseudomonadota; class Gammaproteobacteria; order Pseudomonadales; family Litorivicinaceae; genus HIMB30. The sequence continues at coordinate 5,141 of CAZFNA010000024.1, forward strand.
AGCAGAATGGGGCTCTCATGATCAGCAGATACAGAGTCAAGTGCATCCTGAACTTGATTGTATGTAAGGCGCTGCTTAGACTGAAATACGATTTCTTGAAAACGGTATTTGATTAAACGACCACTTGAAGCGATATCGAGGCAGACCGCAAGTGCTAGTCGATCCACCCCGGGATTCAAAGAGCATAATCCATTGGATAAAGTCTCTGGTAGCATCGGAATCACTTCGCTTGGAAAATAAACAGAAGTCCCGCGCTCAATTGCAGCCTGATCTAACGGGGAGTTCTCAATAACATAATGGGCAACATCCGCAATTGCTACCCACAATGTCCACCCATTTTTACCCCGCGGTAAGGCGTAGACAGCATCATCAAAATCTTTCGCATCCTCACCATCAATTGTGACAAATGGCTTATCACGTAAATCTAAACGATCCTGAGTGATATCTGGATTAACAGTGTTTCCAAAAAGTTCTGCTTGAGCACTAGCTTCACTTGAGAATTCATACGGAAGATCGTGCGTCCTAATCGCAACCTGGACTTCAATACCAGGATCAGACGCCGCACCAACAATATCGATTACATGACCAACAGGCTTTCGATTTGACTCGGGATAACTGTCGAGGTCAACAACCACAAACTGCCCGACCTGAGCGCCATGCAGGCTAGCCTCAGGAATTATAATATCATGAAGAAAACGGTCATCCTCTGGCGTGACGAACCATACGCCAGCTTGCTCTATCAAACGCCCAATGATTCGCTGGTGGGTACGTTCGAGTACTTCAACGATTCGCGCTTCACGCTTATTTTTTGAATGACGAGAAGGTGGCATGACTGCCACAAGTACTCGGTCACCATGGAAGACTCTGCGCATTTGTCGATCGTGTAAGTAGCACGTGACACCGTCATCAGGCTCAAAAAAACCAAAACCGTCACGGTGCGCGACCACTCGACCAGAAATCAGACCAGCCCGATCTACTAACAGGTAACGGCCCAAACGATCTGTAATGACCTGACCATCGCGACACATCGCCGCTAGACGTGCAAACAAACCATCTCGATTTGTATCAAGAGTCTCCGTAAGGGTAACTAGCTCTTCATGATCAATTGGCCGGCCAGCACCCTCGAGTAACTCCAAAAGCCACTTCCTGGAGGCGACAGGGTTACTATATCGGGATGCTTCAGTGTCTCCATAAGGATCAGTCATAGTTTCTCCATTCAATGCCTGTAATAATGGGGTTCGAATCAACGGAAGTCACCTATCGCTTGAAACTTAAATGAGCAAAAGAAAACTTACCCGTCAACAAGTGTGGCGCATCGAAAAAATTCAGACGGAGCGTCTCGAACGGGCGTCTCGTCATAAAGATGAAATCCAAGAGTTGCTTGATTCTGGTGAGTTAGGCGATACGCAGGCTGGACGCGTTGTGGCGCGTTTTGGAAAACAGGTCGAAGTGGTTGCTGTCGACGCTCTCGGACAACCAGCCTCGGACGCAGTACGATGCCATTTACGTTCAAACCTGACTTCCCTAGTGACGGGTGATAATGTCGTGTTCCAAACAACTGCCGATTCCGCCATAGTTGTCGCCTGTAGACCTCGAAGTAACGTGTTAGAGCGACCTGACCAGCGAGGCATGATCAAAGCTATGGCCGCTAATGTTGATCAGTTAGTAATCGTAACCGCACTAGAGCCGGCACCGCAATCTGAGCTGTTGGATCGATACCTTGCTGCAGCCGAGGTCGCAAGAATTGCTCCGCTCGTCGTCATTAACAAAGTAGATTTGCTCCTAAAGTCAGAACCTAAGCGTAAACTTCTGATATCGATCAGAAATTTATATAAGAGAATTGGCTATAGGGTTGTCGAGACAACAACCAAAGAGACTGGTGGGCTAGCTGAAATAGCTAAACATCTTATCAATAAAAGTTCGGTCTTTATTGGTCAATCAGGGGTCGGCAAGTCAAGTCTAGTCCAGTCGCTTTTGCCAGATGAGAAGATTCGGGTTGGACATTTACATCAACAAACGCGCCTTGGGAGACATACCACTTCAACAGCCCGATTATACCAGTTCGCTGAAAGCGGTTTTATAATTGATTCGCCGGGGATTCGGGATTTTGGCCTAGAACAAATTTCAAGGTCAGATATAGAATATGGCTTTATTGACATTCGTCAATTTTCTTGCCAGTGCCGGTTTCGGGATTGCAGACATCGACAAGAACCCGGGTGCGCCGTAATTGATGCTGTTGAAAAAGGAAGCCTATCAAGGCGACGACTCGAATCATTCCATCGTATTCTAGAAACCCTAAGTGGAGGCAACGCATGAGTTTCAAACGAAGCATTAATACGCTTGTTCAACATAGCCTGCCAGGGCATCTGCTGTCACGTGCCGCTGGACAACTGGCGTTCAGTGAGATACCAAAAATTAAAAACTTTTTGATCAGCCAGTTTATCAGGCGATTTGATATCCGAATGGACGAGGTGGCAGAGCCTTCATTCCATGCTTATGCAAACTTCAATGCTTTTTTTACTCGGGCACTAAAGAACGGTATTCGTCCGCTCGCAGGTGATAAAGATGTAGCGTCGCCGGTAGACGGAACCATCCTAAGTGGTGGAATCCTAACACATGACCATAAACTAACAGCGAAAGGACATAATTTTTCATTAGTCGAGCTACTCGGCAATGAAAAATATAATAACATTTACCAGGGGGGTCAGTACTTAACCATTTACTTATCTCCCAAGGATTATCATCGCGTGCACTGTCCGATCCGCTCTGAACTTAAACACATGGTCCATATTCCTGGACGGCTATTCTCCGTAAACGAGTCAACGACCACTTCAATTCCATGTGTGTTTGCCCGAAACGAGCGCGTGGTAATGCATTTTAAAAGTCAACATGGCCCATTTTTAGTAGTTCTCGTTGGGGCGATGCTAGTTGCATCAATAAAAACACCATTTGCCGGCGTGATTACACCACCCGGACGGGACATCACTGAATGGAACTATTACCAAGGCCCTCATCATAAATTCGAGCAAGGCGATGAAATCGGTCGTTTCCAATATGGTTCAACCGTGATAGTAATAACTCCGAGCAAAATGAATGGATTTGATGAATCAATGGTAAGCGGCCGATCTGTAAACATGGGCGAATCACTCGGGCGGCTCTAAACCGCTCGAGCTCATCAATTTATTTCCCAGATGGATCTTTTAGATATTTAAAGAAATCCGACTCAGGATCAATGACCAAAAGATCTTCTTTGCCAGCAAAGGAATTTTTATAAGCCTGAATTGATCGATGGAACGCATAAAACTCAGAATCTTGGTTAAACGCATCCGCATAAATTTCAGCCGCTACTGCATCTCCTTCACCTCGAATTTGCTCGGCTTCCCGGTAGGCATTTGCCTCTATTACTGTGTTTTGCCTATCAGCATCTGCCTCAATACCTTCAGCGAGTTCGCGACCTCGTGATCGGTGGTCTCTGGCCTCACGTTCTCGTTCGGTACTCATCCGCGAATACACAGCGTTTGAGACTTCAGGCGGAAGGTCGATCCCTTTAACACGTACATCCATGACGTGAATACCAAGCTCTCGAAGGGCGATATCATCTAACTCTTTGGTTATTTCAGCCATTAACGAATCCCGCTCGCCCGAAACTACTTCGAATACCGTCCGTTCACCAAACTTGTTTCTCAGCCCATTATCAACCCGAGAAGCAAGGAGGCTATTCGCACTAAATTCATCGCCGCCTGTTGCAGTATAAAAAGTCCCAGCATCAGCAACTCGCCACTGCACATAAGAATCAACAATCAATGCCTTTTTTTCAGCTGTCAGATAACGCTGAGGGCTTGAATCCAGCGTTACCAGCCGAGCCTCAAATCTCCGCACATCATTCACTACAGGAATCTTAAAATGAAGACCAGGCTGGATGTCCGTCTCTACAACCTCGCCAAACTTTAATAAAACAGCTCTTTCACGCTCGTTTACAACATATACAGTATTCGAAACAACACCTAAAAGAACTACCAGGCCAATCAGAATACTAATTTGACGTCCTGACATTATCGGGTACTCCTATTATTTGGTTCATCGGTTTGACGAGAGCGAATCTCTTGAATTACCTGATCAGTCAACAGCCGAATATCACCTGGGCTTATGCTTCCGCTTGTCTGCTGAACTGATGAGGAAGAGCCACGATTTTGAGCGACAATCGAGGGAGCTGCTTGGCTCGCTATTCGATCTAAGGGAAGATACATAATGTTAGAACCAGAACCGACATCCACCATAACCTTCGACGATGCTTGCATTACAGCCTGCACGGCATCGATGTAGAGCCGCTGCCGTGTCACCTCGGGAGCCCTTTGGTATTGTGCCAGGAGCTTTAGAAAACGATCAGCCTCACCTTGAGCCTGAGCAACTACTTGCTCCCGATAAGCATTGGCCTCTTCTAAAACTCGCTGTGCTCGCCCTCGCGCCTCTGGAATGACACCATTTGCGTAAGCTTCCGCTTGGTTTTGGAGCCGTTGCTCATCTTCGCGAGCCTTGATTACGTCGTCAAAAGCTGCCTGAACCTGACTAGGTGGCTGACTATTTTCTATATTTACTTTGACAACGCGCAGTCCAGCACTATAAGAATCCATATATGCCTGTAAACGCTGTTGCACGTCGCCACCGAGCGCCGCACGGCCCTCCGAGATAGCAGCATTCATCTCTCCCGATCCAACGACGTGACGGATCGCTGAATCCGTCGCATGAGTCAAAGTCACTTCGGGCTCCCGAACATTCAGGAGAAAATCACGTGGATTGGATATTACGTACTGAATGGCTAGTGTCACATCCACAATATTTTCGTCTTCGGTTAACATTACACCTTGTGACGTGTGCGTACGCACACGGGTCACATTAACTTTATTAACTTCGTCAATAAATGGTGCGTTCCATCGGAGACCTGGAGTTTTTGTCTCTAAAAATTGACCAAACCTAAGAACAACTGCTCTCTCCTGCTCATCGACTTTATAAACGCCGAAGGCACCAAACAAAACAAGAAGAACACCAGCAGCAACAGCCACAATCTTTCCTGAAAATTCAAACCCTGGGCCGTTGCCAGAATCCGAGCCTCCTCCGCCAGAACCTCCTGACTTTCCGAATAATCCACTGAGGCTCTGTTGTAACTTTTTAACCACTTCATCGAGATCAGGCGGACCCTGATCATTCCGGTTGCCGCCACCCCAGGGGTCGCTGCCTTTATTTCCGGGCTCATTCCAAGCCATGGAGACTCCTTCGTGTTTAAGTATTGACTGCCATTATGATAGGGGCAGTAATCAGCATTACCACTGTTAAGTGCTCAGTGGTGCAAGATTTGTGATAGGAATAGCCGTGTTCTGTCATTTTGCGGATTATTAAAGAACTGTTCTGGCTCATTTTGTTCAACGATCTGACCGCCGTCCATAAAAATCACTCGATTCGCCACTTTACGGGCAAAACCCATCTCGTGGGTCACACACAACATTGTCATACCATCCTCAGCAAGACCGACCATTACGTCAAGCACCTCAGCAATCATCTCGGGGTCAAGTGCCGACGTTGGCTCATCGAATAACATTACCCTGGGATTCATACAAAGAGAGCGTGCAATCGCTACACGCTGCTGCTGACCGCCAGATAATTGGCCAGGATATTTATATGCCTGCTCCGGAATCTTTACGCGTTCCAGGTACTGCATAGCAATTTCTTCAGCCTCGCGCTTTGGCGTTTTACGAACCCAGATTGGCGCCAGAGTCAAGTTCTCAAGCACAGTTAGGTGAGGGAACAAATTAAAATGTTGAAAGACCATCCCAACTTCGCGACGCACGTCATTGATATGCTTTGTATCCTCGGTTAATTCAATACCATCAACGACGATTGAACCTTCCTGATGAGTCTCTAATCTGTTGACGCAGCGAATCAACGTCGATTTACCAGATCCAGATGGACCACAAATGACAATACGTTCTCCACGCTTTACCTCAAGAAAGATATCTTTCAGTACGTGAAATTGTCCATACCATTTATTGAGGCCATCAATTTTGATGATGGTATCACCGAGTTCAACTGACGCTGCCTGTATTTCGGTGGTCATATTAGTTTCTCCGATCAGTATCGAGTTTGCGCTCTAGGTTTTGACTGTAGCGCGACATGCCATAACAAAACGCCCAGTATATAAATCCAGCAAACAAGTAGCCTTCGATGTCGTAACCTTTCCATTCCATCGACCGGGCCGCTGTTTGAGCCATGTTAAGCAGATCCAAAAGTCCAATAATTGACACGAGTGAGGTATCTTTAAACAAAGCAATAAAAGTATTCACTATCGATGGAATTGAAATCTTCAGAGCTTGGGGTAAGACTATAAAAATAGTCCGTTTCCAATAGCCAAGACCCAATGCCATTGCTGCCTCAGCTTGGCCTTTAGGAATAGCAGACAAGCCACCACGGACGGCCTCTGCTGTATAGGCTGACTGAAACAACGTGATTCCTATCATTGCTCTGACCACCTTGTCGAATTCCACACCTGCGGGAAAGAATAAGGGCAGCATCACCGACGCCATGAACAAAATCGTAATCAACGGAGTGCCTCGCCAGAATTCGATGTAAACGACACAAATAGAACGAATCACTGGCATTTCTGACCTTCGGCCCAGCGCTAATACAATCCCTATCGGAAGCGCAAGCAAAATACCCACAAATGCCAGTGCAAAAGTAAGTAAAAATCCACCCCATTGCGTGGTATTTGACTGCTGGACTCCAAAGTAGCCGCCGTAGACAACGAAATAAAAGACCACGGGGAAAATACCTAGAAGCGAAATGGTGAACCATTTTTTACCTGGCGTTTTCTCAAATAACAATGGAACTAATAACGCGAAAAAGAGCACAAAAATAAGTGCTGGACGCCATATTTGGTCTGGGTTAGAAGCAAAATACAATCCGAACAATATCTGCTCCATGCGGACATTAATAAACGTCCAACACGCGCCCGATTTATTCGCTTCGCAAACTGAACGATCAAGACCGGTCCAATTAGCATTAATAAAAGCCCACTCAACAAAAGGCGGCACGTAGCTGAAGAATAAATATAGGAAAATTAGCGTCGCAAAAGAACTGCTGATCGAACCAAACAGATTCTGGCGCATCCACACAATTGGCCCTAACACATCGTCTGGTGGGGCGCGATCGGCAATGGGAACGGAAGTTTTCAGATCATCAGTCATTTTATCGCTCCGTGAGCTGGATCCGTTTGTTATACCAGTTAAGGAAAGACGATGTAAGCAAGCTCAAGCACTCATAAACGGCAACTGTCATACCGATAATTATTAGAGCTTGACCTGTCTGATTCAAAGTAATACCAGCCCACAAAGCAACCAGCTCTTCATAACCAACCGCAACGGCTAATGATGAGTTCTTAGTCAAATTCAAATACTGGCTAATAGTAGGGGGAATAATCACTCGGAGTGCTTGAGGTATAGTCACCAGTCGCACTGTGTCACTGCGTGAAAGACCTAGCGCCGCAGATGCCTCGGTCTGCCCAGTAGATACAGCTTGAATGCCCGCTCTAACATTCTCAGCAATGAAAGCAGCTGTATACAACGTTAGCGCAAACCATAAAGAAAACAGTGGGAGAGGTAGTTGGCCACCCCCTTTAAAATTAAAGCGCCCTAAAATTGGCGGATCGAATTCAAGTGGGGACCCAGCAATCAAATACAGCACATAGCCCCCACTAAAAAATACTACGACTGAAATCCAAAACACGGGCAAGCGCTGACCAGTTTTTTCAAACCGTTGCTTAGCAAGCCTTGTGAAAATAATGACCCCAACGACAAGCAGTGCAACAAGACCCAGCCAGATCTGAACCCCTGCAGTGTTCGCAATATATGGTAACGGTGTATGAAAACCCCGCGCATTCAAAAAAAACACGCCTAGCTCGATAGAATTTTTTGGCGCCGGAAGACTCGAAAGAAAGACCGCAAAGTTCCAGAACATAATTTGTAACAATAAGGGAATATTCCGAAATATTTCTATATAAAATAGCGCAATGCGAGAAGCTAGCCAGTTGGGTGATAACCGAGTGACCCCAATTACAAATCCAAGAGCAGTCGCGGCAACTATACCCAAGACGGCGACCAAGATAGTGTTCTGGATCCCCACAAAAAACACCTCAATATATGTCGACGTTCCCAAATTGAAGCCTAAGAATGGGCTAAAACCGATTTGAAATGGCGCTACTTCATCAAAAAAGCTTGTGCCGGTTTGGATGCCGCGAGCAACAAGATTTTCAGCTGTCGTTTCAAATAGAGAATAAATGCCGTAAACAACAATAAAAAGAGCAAGCACCTGAAAAAAAATGGCGCGAACTTTGGGATCTCGATGTAAAGGAATGCGTGTACGTTCAGTCACGGGGAAGTCCGATTAGTATTTAGAAAAAGACCGGGCAATGCCCGGTCTTTTTAGCGCTTCAACTAGCGAATTGGTGGCGCATATAAAATGCCACCACGAGTCCACAAATCGTTTACAGAACCGGCACGTGGGATACCGATTTTCTCAACTGTGCGAGCATAAATTTCTCCATAGTTTCCGACTTGTTTGATCGCGTTATACGACCAGTCAGAACTCAGACCAAGAAGCTCTCCCATGTTACCCTCTGTACCCACCAACCGGGCGACATTCGGGTTTGAAGGATTCGCTTTGAGCTTATCGATATTACCTGACGTTATTCCCAGTTCTTCAGCATTAATTAATGCATAGAGAGTCATTGACACAATGTCCATCCACTGATCATCGCCTTGGCGAACAACAGGGCCCAGAGGTTCTTTAGAAATTGTTTCTGGCAATATCACAACACTGCTTGGACCGGCTTTCATCTCGGTGCTTAGTGCTGCCAATTGTGACTTGTCCGATGTCAAAACGTCGCAGGCGCCGCCTTCAAATCCCTCACGAGTTTGCCCAGAAGTTTCATAGCCGACAGGTGTGAATGACATCTTGTTATTGCGGAAGTAATCCGCCATATTCAACTCAGTTGTTGTGCCGGCCTGAACACAAATGCTAGCGCCGTCAAGTTCCAACGTTGATTTTATGCCGGAGTCCTTCATAACCATGAAGCCTTGGCCATCAATATAATTATAATAAGTAAAGTTCAGGCCAAGTGATGCCTCACGTGTCAACGTGTGCGTTGTGTTACGAGAAAGTACATCAACCTCACCTGACGCCAACGCTGTAAAACGCTCTTTTGCCGTCAACGGTATAAATGTTACTTTGCTAGCATCACCAAGAACAGCAGCAGCAACAGCGTCACAGACAGCTGCGTCAATGCCCTGCATACGGCCGGCATCGTCTGGTGCCGAGAAGCCAGGTACGCCGCCACTGACGCCACACTTCAGTTCCCCTCGGGCTTTTACATCATCCAGCGTACCGGCTGATGCAACTTGAGCAACTGCAATCGCGGATGCCGCGACGGTTGTTGCAATCTTTACAGAAAATTTCATGGAATTACTCCTGAATTAAGCGGTTTGTATTAATCGTCGTACGAGCCTTCGGAATATTTGTTAAGCACCTTTAATCGAAATAATAATCAAAATGCCACAAAACAAAACCAGGTCAACTCGGCGCCATAGTATGAAATTAGCATTGAGGTTCGTCTTTCACAAGCATATTTGCGCCCAAACAGAATTAAACTTGGACTAGCTAAGTGCATCACGTTCATACCATGATCATCGCCGTTCCAAGGAATACTATCAATGCCCCAGTCCACGAGCCAAATACAGGCAACTGTCGTGAGGCAATCCAAAGAACGGGGATCATAAAAATTGGAGCCGCAGAACTTAGAGTGGATATGATCCCGGCTTGACCGCCGGATAAACCATACAGCACCAAAGTCATCCCAAAACCCATGCCAATAATCCCGCTCCCGAGAGTGAGGAATAGAATTTGACGCGTCCAGACAGAATGATCACGGACAGACTTTCGCTGCATAAACTCAAATGCAACAAACAACGCTATTCCACCAGCAGTCACTCGAACTGCCGCGGCGGCGATAGGGTCAATTCCTTGATCCATTAATGGACGAGTTAAAATTATACCCGCTGCCTGACCCGTTGCAGCAAGAAACCCATAAAGTAATCCGACCGGAAGGGATCCGTGAAGCTTATCCCAAGAGCTCACGCCAAACCGACCCGGCCCAAAGATTAGTGCTATCGTCACACCAGCGGTAACTGTCAAGCAACCGCACAATATAAGAAATGACAGCATCTCATCTAGAAAATAAATACCAGCTATTACGCTCAAAGGAGCGTTTAGCGCGAACATGATTGCATTGCGTCTCGGGCCAACTCGACGTAACGCCGCGAACAAAAATGTATCTCCTAAAAAAATCCCGACGAGCCCAGATAGAATAAGAAGTGGAAGGCTTTGAAGAACCAAGGAATCTAACCCACCCGTCAACGAAGCCAATACAAAAAGAACCACGGCCATAAACAGCATGCGAACCCGATTAAACCGAACTGCACCTAAGGTTCGCGACGGAACAACAGCGAGAAGGCCAGCTACCGCAAAACATAATGAGGCTAGAAGGGCAGCTAATTCATGAGTTGGCATCTACCAATCAAGATCATCAGGTATTGGCGGGTAATCATCATCAAAGACTTCGAGTTTCGCCAGATGAGAGAAGATTTCCTGACCATCCATTCGCTCCAAGCACCTCTCTAATACATCCCGGGGAATAATGCAGATCGCTCTATCGATCTCGATCAAACCCAACAAGCCCCGAGCCAGTCCGTCACGAACCTCCGAACTCACTGGAAAAGGTCTGATTTTTTTTCCGTATGGATACCGAAATTCAACTCTGCTTACATCATCCCCACGATCGACCAAGTTGGCCTTCACCATGTCTCGTAATTGTGCCAATTTTTCAGCTTTCACTCGGACTGCGTCGCGCTCAGCTGCCAAGACTTTGTCACGAGCCTTTTTCTTATCTCTAGCATCTTGCTGAGTCGCCTTGAGGCTCTCCTGAATATTAGGCTTTGAATTCCCTTTGGACTTCAATCGCTCCTGATGCTTGGCTTGCTTAACCTTTTTTTTATCTGCAACGCCAAGTGCCAACAGTTGATCTTGTATTGAATTATTCATTGGGGTAGTTTTCATAATAAGATTCAGCCAGCTCTTCGAATCGCGTGTATTGCCCCAGAAAGGCCAGCCTCATTGTCCCAATAGGGCCATTGCGCTGTTTTCCGATGATGATCTCAGCGATACCTTTATCTTCAGTATTTTCGTTATACACCTCGTCGCGATAAATGAAACAAATAACATCTGCATCCTGCTCAATGGCACCCGAGTTGTGACTTGCGATTCCATTAGCAATCCAACACGCATTCCCAGGAACTGTTAAATCGAAGAGTTCTTGAGGTTTATCTTTCTTAACAGAGATCACCTCATCTAGCAGCAAGTCATCAGACAAACCTTTTTCTGCGGAACCTGCCGAACCGCGACTTCTCAAATTCTGCCCCTCCAACAAAGCGTCTGAAAAGACACCCTTACTTTTAGTCTCCAGCGATGCATTCGGCACAACAGCCAACTTAGAACCTACTAGCAAATCCTTACTGTAGGTCCATCCATTCGGAGTTAATAGCCTATGCTCGGGTGAGCAAGCAATCGAACGTCCAGAAGCTAGTAAAATACGAACAATAGGCTTTAGGCCTACTGACCAAATTTGGTCGCATCGGCTAGTCTCCAGCATATTTTCTGAATTGATCGAAAACACATCTTGTTCTGTACCTACCAACTTTGCTATGGGAACGTGCCGACCATCTGCTAACGATACAAGTGTGTCTCCGGTAACACATTCGCGGAGATCTGACATTACTGGACGCTTATTAGGCCGTTGCTCCAATGACCGATTCAATTGAGATAGTGCTACTACTGGGCAGTTAAGTTCTTTAGCTAATGCTTTTAACGATCGTGAGATTTCCGAGATCTCGCCAGCACGATTTTCACTGCCCCCAGATACCTGCATCAATTGAAGGTAATCAATCATGATCATACCGAGTCCTTCGGGATGCTGTCTCGCAATCCGGCGGGCTCTTGAGCGCAACTCCGTTGGAGTCAGAGCAGGCGTATCATCTATATATAGAGGCTTTTCATTTAAGAGACTAAAAGCAGAAGTTAACCGCGGCCAATCTTCATCACTTAATTTCCCAGTACGTACTTTGGTTTGATCAATCCTACCCAGCGAGGAGAGCATCCGCATGACGATTGATTCACCCGGCATCTCCATTGAAAAAACGAGGGTGGGCTTTTCAGATTTGATAACGCAAGACTCCACCAAGCACATAGCGAAGGCGGTCTTCCCCATCGAAGGGCGGCCAGCCACAATTAACAAATCTGACTGCTGTAAACCCGCAGTCATTTGATCAAGCTTTTTAAAACCTGTCGATATGCCAGTAATTGCAGAATCAGAAGCATAAAGCTGATCAATTTTGTTTAGCGCTGACTTGAGATAATAATTTACGGATTCCGGACCTCCTCTCGATGGTCTTTCCTCATTGATTTTGAAGACCTTAGATTCAGCCTCATCAAGAATTTCAGCCACACTTCGACCAGCTGGTTTTCTTGCATTTTCTGATACTTCACCCGCTACACGAATCAGTTGGCGGAGGACGGATCGATCTCGAATTATCTCAGCATAAGCTGTCACATTACTTGCGCTTGAAGCACTTGCGGCCAACTCTGATAAATATGAAATTCCCCCAGCGTTTTGCGCCTCGCCCATGGAATCTAAATGCTCAGAGATCGTTAAAACATCTAAGGGACGATCCCATACGGAGAGTTTTGACATCGCCTCAAAAATCAATCGGTGTTCTGGCGTATAGAAATCATCTTTGGTAACCAAATCAGAAACCTGATCCCAGGATTGTGCATCCAGCAATAATCCGCCAAGAAAGGATTGCTCAGCTTCACGCGAATGCGGAGGAGTTTTCAGTTGCTCGAGAACAGAGTCGTCAGTTAGCATAGTAGCTCCATACGGGGATGTATCATACTCAGTGGAAGAGGCTCCGACCAACCTGTCGCATTAATGTTAACAACCTGTCCTCTGAGATGCGCACCCTTAGTTGCGTTTCTCCCAAATCTGTACTCGATTCAGAAAGCACGTCAGCCTCTTTGTAGAGGCGGGCGCGCAATTTACCCTCAGACGGCTGAAGAAGGAGATCATGCTCCTCAGGAAACTGGCCCACCGCCTCTGCCAAAGCAATCCCCAAGTCATTAAGTCCAGCGCCGTTGTTGGCAGAAATCCACACGCGACCTAGCTCATCTCGCCCAGGAGTTACCTCGGGACGCAAATCGACTTTATTCATTACAATAACTCGAGGCACTTTATCAGCCCCTATCTCGCAAAGCACTTCAAGAACTGCCTGTTCTTGCATCAAACGGTCAGGATGCGCTCCATCTTGAATAAATAACAACACATCTGCTTCTGCGGCCTCCTCTAATGTCGCTCGGAACGCGTTGACTAGGGCATGCGGGAGATTTTGAACAAACCCTACAGTATCAGCTAAGATCGCCGCTGCCCCCCCTGGCAAGGTGATTTTTCTAAGTGTTGGATCCAACGTGGCGAATAACTGATCAGCAGTGTAGATATGCGCCTCAGTCAAAAGATTAAATAACGTCGACTTACCCGTATTGGTATAACCCACCAAAGCAACTGTCGGAATCGAATTTCGACGTCGGGCTCGCCGGCTCTGGTCCCGTGTTTTTCGAACCTTTTCCAGACGCCCTTTAAGCGAGTTCATTCGAACAGCAATCAATCGTCGATCAGTTTCCAACTGCGTCTCGCCGGGACCTCTCAGACCAATCCCACCTTTTTGTCTTTCAAGGTGAGTCCAGCCTCTTATTAGACGGGTTCTTATGTGATTAAGCTGAGCCAATTCAACCTGTAACTTTCCCTCAAATGTTTTTGCCCGACTGGCAAAAATATCCAAAATTAGGCCTGATCTATCGATTACCCTAGCCTGTATTTTCTTTTCCAAATTCCTCTCTTGGCTTGGTGACAAATGCCCATCAAATATAACTAAATCAGCCTCCATTTCTTGAACTAAAGCAGCCAATTCTTCAACCTTGCCTACGCCAATATAGTTAGCAGAGCTAGGGCGTCCTCGACGCACTGATACATCACCGACCACTTCGGCGCCAGCCGAAATGACAAGCGAATAAAATTCCTCAGGATCCGGATAATAATAGGGCTCTTGGATTGTTACTGAGCAGATAATCGCTCGCTCTCCCCCTGCATCCCGCTCAAAAAACACGATCAAAAACCCCGCTCAACCACTCTCGTCCTTTTACTAATGGTATCGACTGCGATACCTCTAAAAAATTATTTGTTTCATATCGCCAAGACCTAAGCCAAGTAAGCTGCCGTTTGGCAAGTTGTCGTGTTGCCGCCCTTGCAGACTCTTTCATTTCTGCGTCCGACAACTGATTGTCGAGATAACGCCAGACTTGTTGGTATCCGACACTTCTCATAGATGGACAATCTACTCTCAATCCACTCCGCAGTCTCAATGCTCTCACCTCGTCAACTAATCCGTTCACTAACATCGCACCGAAACGGTCATCTAAACGACCTTTGAGTTTGTTTCGGTCGGCTGGGACCAGTGCTAACACAGATAAGTCGACGACTCGTCCTCCGATACTGCCTTTATTTTTTCCGCCGGTCCAAAATGAGCGAATGGACTGACCTGTAAGGAGTTTCACCTCAATTGCTCGCTCAATTCGAGAGGAGTGATTGGGGTGGATCATCTCCCCAGCTTTGGGATCAATCTCCATCAACCATTGATGAATTGCCGGCCAACCCTGTTTGTCCGCGCGGTCCCTTATCTGCAATCTGATCTCAGGGTCTGCTTGGGGTAGAGAATCTAGCCCGTCAAGAAGGACTTTCAGGTACATGATCGTTCCACCTACCAGGCAGGGAATCTGACCGCGTACCCAAGCTTCCTCTATTGCCTGAGTTGCGTGCGCTACAAATTGTCCGGCGTCGAACGGGTGTTCAGGTGGCACGATATCAATCAAGTCATGAGGGCATTGAGCAAGCTCTGGGGCGCCTGGCTTTGCCGATCCAATATCCAAACCTTTGTAAACCATCACAGAGTCTGCACTTATCAAACGCAACGGAGCGTCTTGAGCCAAACTGATGGCAAGATCCGTTTTGCCTATCCCGGTGGGGCCAGTAATCACAAGGAGCGAAGGAGAATTTTCCAGCATTTGCATAGTCTAGCCCATCCTTGACTTAACGTAGAGTCCTCCATATTATCCCGACGCTTAGTAACATAGGCCCAGGTGGCGAAATTGGTAGACGCGCTAGCTTCAGGTGCTAGTGGGGGAAACCCCGTGGAGGTTCAAGTCCTCTCCTGGGCACCATCATGGAATGACTTACAATTTATTTAACCCATGCTTTACTGAATATTTATGTTCTAAAAACCAACTAATTTAAGAGTATAGATAACTAGAGACATTATCGATTTTTATTCATACATGGTCCGCAAGGATGAGCCAAATATCACTGAAAAGCACACGCGAAATAATATTTTTTAGCAGAACAACCGCGTGTGGCCAAAATTGTTTTCAAATCCCTTATTGGGGTCAAAAAAATAATTGGATTGCGCCTCGGCCTCAAAATCGAAGAGCTAGTTGATCAAGTCATCAGTACTGGGAGGCGACTTCATCAAAAATTTAAACCATCACTCGCTGGATTTAAAGAAAGCAATCTTCAATTGGAATACGTCGGCCATATGTAACAACTCCTCGGCGCATTTAGTTTCGATGCTTCCGGTAAGAATGTCGGCATGACTGACAGAAAGAACAAGAAATGCGGAGACGTTGGCGGTCATTCTGCAAAGAAGTCGCATTATCTTTGCTTTGATAAGCAGTAAACCTTCTAGCGACGTTACTCTTTTCTAAATATGGGTTTTTTACTTTTAACCCACGTAGTTTCCGTCAGCACCTGCAACAGCGACAAGTGCCGCATCCAAGTTTGACTGGCCAATCAAAACGACCGCTGTGCTGTGGCTTATCCCAGAAAGGGATGGATAAGCGTCGGTAATTTCTTGGGCAAACTCAGCGGTAAATTGATTATCCCTGGCAACCGTTGTAATCATTGAATCAATCTCTGCATAAATAAATGATTGACCATCGTATTCAATGGTATGCGAGGTAGCAGTCACGGTTTCTACTAATTCTTTTAGTAGCATTACATTCCCAAGTAGATTTACGATAATATCCAACTTGTGAGTGCCAATTGCAGGGGATGATACAGAGGTTAACGGATTAACGATTATCGTAGCCTTCTCAATGATTATCTCATCTACTGGCACATCCGAATAGCCACTCATTGAGGTTGTCTCGACGGCTTTAATCGCATCAATAATTTCAAGCCCCTCATACACGCGACCAAAAACACTATAACCAAAACCATTAGTTGTCTCGGATTTGAAATTTAAGAAATCATTGTCTGCAACATTGATAAAAAATTGTGCTGTTGCCGAATGTGGATCCCTAGTTCTGGCCATGGCAATCGTGCCAAGGTCATTGACGAGCCCATTTGATGCTTCATTTTCAATTGGGTCGCGTGTATCTTTTTTTACCATTCCAGATTCAAATCCACCGCCCTGAATCATAAATCCATCAATAACGCGATGAAAAATAGTGCCGTCATAAAATCCATCCTTCACGTACTGCTTTACATTCGCCGTTGTTAGAGGGGCATTATTTTCAAAAAGTTCTATGGTGATGTTGCCAAGTGTTGTTTCAAATAAAATCACAGATCGTGCTCGCCTTAAGTGAAAGGTGCTAAGTATATCTCCACCAATTTAGCCACAAAAGAATATGTGTGATTTTGTAGATAATTGCAAAATATGCTGCACGTGAAAGGTTCTCAGCCTTGAGTTATCGACATCACTTCCTTTTGAGTGTGGGTGGCCAATGGAAATATTTAAAACAGTGAATCACCCACCATTGTCTTAATTTAAGCAATTGCCCTGGAAATTATTAGGGACATTTGTAGGGACATTTGTAAATTTTTGCCATATGCTTGGGTACATGAATAAACTGATAAGTATAAAATATTTGACCCAAAATAATGGCTACTGGCAATACGAACGACGTATTCCAAAATCTTTCCTACAGCATCCTTATTGGCAAGGGAAAGTTAAATGGAAGCAGCCCTTGGGACTAAAAGTTGGCTCTTATGCCACGGAGGTGATGGCCGCTTGGAAAGAAACTCACAGCACTTTTGAGAAAGCCATAGGCAATATACGCACACGAAGCAGTCATGGCGACAGTAACCAAGAACGTCGCGACAAAGCAATCGTCCACCTCAAGATGTTTGGCTTAAACCCACATGAAGGGTCACTAGGAGGCGCCAGTGACCCTAATGAGCGTAACTCCAAGGTTGTCGCCATCGAAAAGATTCGCAAATTTTCTGGGGCGTTTGATGATTATATTAATTGGGAAAAGACGCATCAGGCCAAATTACGTAAAGAAGGAAGTGGTCTCCTTCCCAGAATCACCATGATGCCACCGAAGGTTCAGCTACAACGCCAGGCATGGCTCGCTTATGTAGAAGATAAAAAAATTAATAAGCCCCTCTTATTTGGCGATCTCTGGGAGATTTATGCTTTAGGTAAAGCCCTAAGTATGTCCGATCGTAAAAACCAAAAAACCCAAAAGCGCTGGG
>CAZFNA010000025.1:0-22256 GCA_964520465.1 uncultured Pseudomonadales bacterium
TGAGTAAGTCCCAACCATATCCAACAGCTTCGCAACGCCACCGGGCTCGTGAGGCCGTGGTTCAGGCGCTTTATCAGTGGGAAATATCTGGTTATTCTATGATTGAGGTCTCTGCTATATTTCGTGCCGATCATGACCTAAAGCGCGCCGATATTCCGTTTTTTAATGAGGTATTAACTGCTATCGACCATGGTCATGATGACCTAGTTGATTTGCTCAAGCCCTGTTTATCGCGAGATTTTTCTGAACTAACGCCTATCGAGCGTAACATTTTGTTGTTAGGTGCATATGAGTTATCTAGCCGTATTGATATCCCATTTAAGGTCGTGATTTCCGAAGCTGTGGTGTTGAGCAAAAAGTTCGGTGCAACTGACGGACATAAATTCGTGAACGGTGTTTTGGATCAATTGGCTACGAGCACCAGAGCCATTGAGATTCAGGCATATACTGAACGTGAAAGAGTTTGAGCTGATTGAAACTTATTTTCGGCGGGATCCCTTGGACCCTTCGGATGTTTTGGGTAATGGTGATGATGCCGCCGTGTTCCATACGGAGCCTGATCGAGAGACTGTAATATCCGTCGACTCTGTTCTTTTGGGAAGGCATGTGCCCTCTAGCTGCCCCCCGGAGGGTTTCGCTGCTCGATTACTGGGCCGTGGGCTCAGTGACTTGGCTGCAATGGGAGCGCGGCCTCGCTATGTGCTTTTATCACTAACCTTGCCCATATTTGAGCCGAGCTGGATTGAGCATTTTGCTGCCCGATTTCATCAGCTATGTGTCCGCTTTGGAGTAGATCTAATCGGCGGTGACACAACAAAAGGGCCTTTGAGTGGTCATTTAATAGTAATTGGAGATGTACTAAAGGGGAAGGCGATTCGTAGGGAAGGTGCGAAGATAGGCGATGAATTATGGGTCTTTGGTCCAGATTTGGGTGGTGCGAGAGCTTACTTGGAAGTATTGGAAAGTAGCTTAGAGGATCAAGTGGTTTGGGCAGAACGGTATTGGTATCCAGAACCACAGCTGATGACGGGTCAAGCCCTATCGAGTGTCGCCAATGCAATGATCGATATATCTGATGGTCTATGCCAAGATCTTATGCATCTTTTGAATGCCTCTGAAACTTCATTGTTAGCAAACATTCGATCTGATTGCATTCCCCTTTGCACAGAATTGGAGCAAACATTAGGCATAGCTCTAGCCCTCGAATATAGCCTAACGGGTGGCGATGATTATTGTCTATTGGCAGCAATTTCGCCGGATATTGAGGTTCCGGATGGTGGGTTTAAGATTGGTTCATTAATCTCATCGAAAACACCCTCTATCATGCTTGATGGGAAGGCTTTGCCGCCGCATTGGAAGATGGGCTGGGATCATAGCCGATGAATAAATTAAAGTTTTGGATTGCGGTCGGCTTAGGTAGCGGTTTATCCCCTAAAGCACCAGGAACTGCCGGCACCATTGGCGTACTCCCTATGATTTACATTGTTTGGAACGAATCGATTCTGATTTGGGCTTTTGGATTTATTGTGTTGTGTGGACTGGCGCTTTGGAGTATCCCTGAAGCTGGCCGTCAACTAGGAGAGCCTGACCATGGACAAATAGTGATTGATGAGTGGGCCGGCATGTGGCTATCTGCATTCGGGATCAGTGTGTTTACGGATTTAACGATTTGGACTGGTATGTTTATTGGCTTTATTGGATTTAGAATTTTTGATATTTCAAAACCCTTGGCAGTGTCTTGGTGTGAGCAGAATATTCCTGGAGCAATGGGGGTATTGATGGATGATATTGTAGCAGGCGCATACGTCCTTGTTCTTGCCGCAGTCTTCGGCACGCACACTTACTTTTAGGAATAAATAGATGATCATCGAACATATTGACCATTGTTGTTTGCCGACTCAGTGGGGTTCTTTTGACATGCATGGCTTCCGAGAAGTTGAGTCTGGCAAGGAGCATGTTGCATTAGTTATGGGGGATCCGTCTCATGAACAACCGGTTCTCATTCGAGTTCACTCGGAGTGCTTGACAGGCGATGCGTTTTTTTCCCAGAGGTGTGATTGTGGTGCACAGCTTGAACATGCTATCGCTGCGATTGCAGCTAAAGGATCTGGCATTGTTCTATATCTTCGTCAAGAGGGTCGCGGTATCGGATTGCTCAATAAGATTCGTGCGTATCATCTTCAGGATGAGGGGGCGGATACAGTTGATGCTAATGAGGCCTTGGGTTTTGGGGCCGATCAAAGGGATTATTCTATTGTGGGTCCAATGCTTGGGCATTTTCAAGTCTCGGAAGTCGAGATTTTAACCAATAATCCGAAAAAAGTTGAAGCGCTCGAAGCCATGGAGATCAAAGTGGTAAGGCGTCATTCAATCCAAACTGGTTTAACGCCTCACAATCAAAATTATTTAAAAACGAAGTTGACTCGGCTTGGACATTTGCTGAGTCCGCCAGAGAATTTTAGTTAATCCGTCGTTGAATGGCGTCTTGAATACCCTGAGAGTCGAGGCCAACACGTTTGAGCATCGCATCCGGTTTGCTGTGGGCCTCAAATCGATCAGGTAGTCCGAGGCTTAAAAGATTTATTTGAAGACTTTGGTCAGCAAAGAATTCACCAACAGCTGAGCCTGCTCCTCCCATACGCTGATGTTCTTCGACCGTCACTATCAACTTGGCTTCAGCATGCAGAAGTAGAATTTCCTCATCAAGTGGTTTCACCCAGCGCATATCAACAACGGTAGCGTCAATTTCATTGGCAGCTTCCAATGCTGCCCAAACTCGCGAACCAAATGCTAAAATCACGACTCCGGAGTGACCTTCGCGTCGAGTCACTGCGCGCCCAATATCTACAGCGATTAAGCTTTTATCCGGCAACTCCCCTGGACCTTTTCCTCGCGGATAGCGCACAGCTGCTGGCCCTGAGTGCTGATAACTGGTGGATAGTAAAAGTCTGCACTCAGCTTCACTTGACGGAGTTGCAATCAGTATTCCTGGGAGCGTTCGAAGATATGCATAGTCGTAGACTCCAGCGTGAGTAGGACCATCCTCACCCACTAAGCCAGCACGATCAATCGCAAAGGTCACATCCAATCCTTGCACGCATACATCGTGAATAATCTGATCATAGGCCCGTTGCAGGAAGGTGGAGTATATTGCGACTACTGGCTTTGTATTTTGCGTGGCAAATCCAGCTGCCAGACATACAGCGTGCTGTTCAGCGATTGCAACATCAAAATAGCGGTCAGGGAATTTTTTGGAAAATTCGATCAAGTCTGATCCTTCACGCATTGCAGGAGTTATCGCTACTAGACGTGAGTCTTGTTCCGCCATGTCACATAACCATTGCCCAAAAATATTTGAATACGTCGGTTGTGGATTTGAAGATACATCCGATTTTGCGTCGAGTTTCCCTACAGCATGATATTTGATTGGATCATCTTCAGCAGGTACAAAACCACAGCCTTTTTGTGTGACCACATGCAAAAATTGCGGCCCCGGGAGTCCCAGCATATTTTGCAAGGTGACAACGAGTCCCTGAAGGTCGTGTCCATCTATGGGCCCTATGTAGTTGAATCCAATCTCTTCGAATAATGTAGCTGGTGATACCAGCCCTTTTAGGTGGCCTTCTGTTTTTTTTGCTAGTTGCGCAAGTGGTGGAAGAGGCTCGAGAAGCTTTCGTGCTTCATTACGGCTTCGCGTGTAGGCTTTTGATGAGAGGAGTTTGGCTAAATAGTCTCGAATGCCCCCAACATTGCTAGAAATTGACATATCGTTATCATTAAGGATAACAAGAATATTCGCTTTTTCACTTGCCGCGTGGTTTAGTGCTTCAAATGCAATTCCTGCCGTCAGTGCTCCATCACCAATAACAGCAACATGGCGACGATTTGATTGTTGTAGTTTGCCGTCGAGTGACATTCCAAGGGCCGCACTTATGGATGTGCTGGAATGTCCTACGCCAAATGTATCGTAAGGACTTTCCTTTCGATCGGGAAAGGCAGCTAAGCCGCCCTCTTTCCGAATGGTAGATATTTGCTCTCGTCGGCCAGTTAATATTTTGTGAGGATATGCCTGATGTCCAACATCCCAGATGAGTTGGTCAAACGGGGTATCCATGCAAAAGTGGAGAGCTACAGTTAGTTCCACTACCCCCAGACCAGCGCCCAGGTGACCGCCTGAGATGCCAACTGAATATAGCAAGTATTCCCGAACCTCATCTGCAATCTGACGTAGCTGATCGCTATGCAGTCCTCTTAGATCATGGGGTGAGTTAATCTCTTCTAATAAGGAGATATTTGGACGTTCGCTGGGTATCGTATGAAAGAGTTTTATTGATGGCATTAATTCGTTCGCTCCACACTAAGTCGTGCTAGGTCTTGCAATAACGTGGTGTCTTTGGGTAAGCGTTCCAGTGCCGACTTTGCTTTAGCGACTAATGACTGGGCTTCAATTTGACTGGATTCAAGTCCAGTCATGCTTGGGAAAGTTGATTTTTTGAGATAATGATCACGCCCCCGGGTTTTGCCTAATGTTTCGGTTGAGGCCGTTTCATCGAGAATGTCGTCTTGAATTTGAAATGCAAGACCAATTGCTTGCCCAGCCCGGGTAAGCTCTCGCCACTCATTATCCGAGGTTGATCCACATACTGCGCCCATAAGAATACTAGCTGTTATTAAAGCTCCTGTTTTTTTGGCATGCATGGCCTTGAGTGCATCGAGCGAAAGTACTTTCCCTTCAGACTCAAGATCAATAGCTTGCCCAAGAGCCATCCCTTGAAAGCCTACTGCATCACCTAAAATCCTGATTTGCTGCACACGTACGCTATCTGTTCGACTATCAGCCCTACTTAAAATTGAGAAAGCTAAAGCTTGGAGAGCATCTCCTGCAAGAATTGCCGTAGCTTCATCAAAAGCAATGTGAGTTGTAGGCTGACCGCGACGAAGTATGTCGTCGTCCATGGCGGGCAAGTCATCGTGAATTAATGAATAGACATGTAATAGCTCAACGGCTATCGCTGCTGAATCAGCTGCATCCATGGGAGCACCAAAAGCATCTGCAGCCGCATAAACTAAAGCTGGCCGTAAACGTTTTCCGCCATGCAGTGCACTGTAGCGTGCGGCCTCTAAAAGTCTTGATGAGCCCAGATGTGATCCAAGCGCCTTGTCGAGCTCATAGTCAATCCGGTCTCGAATTTGATCGAGCCAATATTGTGCCATTCCACTTATGCCTTGGGATCGAAGGGGGCTACTTCGCCAGATTGCTTGATTTCAGTAACTTTTTGCGAAGCGATGTCTAAAATAGCATGACACTCTTTTGTGAGCCTGACACCGTCTTCGAAAGCTTGCAGCGATATATCTAGCGGCATTGATCCTTGTTCCATTTGACGGACAAGACTCTCCAGCTCCAAGAGCTTGGCCTCGAAAGACTGTGTTTTTTTTGAGCCATTCATTCTAAGCTCCCATGAAAAAAGCAAAGGTTTTGGAAACCATAACGACAAAATAGCTGAGGCCAGAATAGGTGGCAAAAAATTTTGTTTGTGCGAATCCTTTTTTTTTACTTAGACTAAGCAATTGATAGCCTGTTGTCCGCAGTATGGTACTGCTGGCATTAGGCGAAGGCAACAAGAGGCTGCTTCCAACTAGTTCGGGGCCGCTATGCAGATGGGCTAGCCAGTTCATTAGCTACTCCTTACCTTTGATATACGATCCTGCGACTGACTCTAGTCGTTTAATTTCACCATTATAACGCCACTCGTAGATAACTTGTGCTGTCAGCACGCGTTGCACGTAATTCCTTGTTTCCGTAAACGGAATTGACACAACCCATACATCTAATGGCATGGACTCCTCAGGAATCCATTTTTTTACTCGATGAGGTCCGGCATTATATGCTGCTGTTGCAAGTGCTGGATGACCAAATCGTTTAAGCTGTTTGGCCAAATAATAGCTCCCGATCCGTATATTAGTGGAAGGGTTTATGAGCATTCTATTACCACGCCACCGGATATTTAATTGTTTGACTACCTGACGTCCTGTGCGAGGCATTACTTGCATCAGACCCAAAGCCCCTGCTGGACTTCGGACGTCATGCATGAAGAGGCTTTCTGACCGCATTAGTCCAGAAAGCCAAGATAAGGAAATATTATGTCGATCAGCTTCTTTTTTTAACGGTATTTCAAATGCTAGGGGGTATCTTAGTTCGAAGTCATCTGTAAGCCCAGATTGATGTGCTGTGACGGCTGATCGGGAGTGCCAGTTCCAACTATTTGCTAGGATAGCCGCCGCTTTTTGTTCTGTTTCTGAAAGGCGGTTTGTGACAAAATCCCATTGACGCCGGGCCATGACAGTCAATCCCTCTTTAAATAATAGTTTGGCTACGGTTACATCTGTTCTCTGATTAACAGCCGCTATCAGATCGAGTTCAGGACGTCTTGATTTAGGTCGCAGGTCATAAGGAGTACCAAGATAGTCGGCAGCTAAAAATCCATACCAAGAGTTAGATTTGGCAACTTCTTGAAATCCCTCCAAAGCGAGGTCATCGCTACCGATCATCGCCAGGGCTCTAGATACCCAGTAGTTCCATTCGATATTATTGCGCTGTTCCGGTGATATTTTGGATATTGCTGTCAAGACATCTGGCCACTCTTGGTAGTGAATAAAAAAGCGGATTCGCCAGTGATCTAGGATTGGATGGCTCGGCAGTTTCATTCGAAGAAGTGGTGCGGCAGCAGGATCTAAATTGATTGCCATTGTTCGAGCAGCAGCCAGAATGGCTTTTTCTCTAACTAAATCTGGAATTTTGCGGTCATTTATTAGCGCAAGCAACTTGTCTGGATTTCTGCTCGCTAGTCGAGATGAAGCTAAATCAACCCACTCTGGAAAATCATTCGCATGCTTTGTGAGGAAGGTCACCGGTTTTCTTCTTGCTATATCCCAAGCGCTAACGTGTTTTTTTTCTGCTTTTTCAAGTGGTTTGGCTAACCAATGAGCCAATTGTAATTGACGCCCCTTGAGAGCTTTCTGGATTCGGCGCAGTCTCACTTCCTTGGTAATCCAACCACGTTTCTGGATCATAGAGAATAGAGAATCACATGCTTTCGGCCGACTTTTACCATGTGTCCATAAACGTAATGCTTCCCGTTGATCTGTCATAGCATCCCGGTTAAGTTTTAAAAGAGCCTCAATTCTGTAGCAATTAAGCTCAACACTGTCAGTAGTCCGATATAAAAATAAAAAGTCTTTATGCCAATTAGCGCGTCCTAAACGAAATAGTTTTTTCCAGCGTAAATTTGTTATGGCTACGCTATCTGGATAAGTTTTGATTATATCTTCTAGATTCTGAGCGGAGATTGAGCCTAGACGTCTTTTTGCTGATTCAGCAATAAGTTCAGGATAGAGAGGAGAGTCTTTCCACGTTTTCTTTATAGCGTTACTGA
The DNA here is from genome assembly GCA_964520465.1 of uncultured Pseudomonadales bacterium. Taxonomy (GTDB): domain Bacteria; phylum Pseudomonadota; class Gammaproteobacteria; order Pseudomonadales; family Litorivicinaceae; genus HIMB30. Next base: position 7,434 of record CAZFNA010000025.1, read on the forward strand.
TCTTTCCAGTTTTCTCAACTGTAACCCAAGCACGGCTAAACTCGCCTGCCTGAACCTCATTCACGCTGAAGCAACAAAACAATAATACAACAGTAATAATGCTTATTTTATAATAAATGCCTTGCACATGAACCTCTAAGGCTAAACTGTCTCAGTGTGACGAAACCAGTCGTCAGTCGCAATGGGGAAGATTGATCATGGTGCAAATTCTTTTAACAGGGGCAACTGGATTTGTTGGTGATGCTTTAGTTCCTGCTCTGCTAGCTGATGGATACCAGCTTGTATGCTACACCCGCGATCCAGAAAAAGCTGCTAAGCGTTTTGGCTCAAAAAATCCCAACATTCTCTACATCACTAATCTTCAATTTTTGGATCAAATGCCAAAATATGTGATCAACCTTTCAGGCGAGGGTATCGCTGACCGACGCTGGACTGACCAGCGGAAACGTCTGTTGAGTGATTCACGGATTGGAGTGACTGAGGATCTGGTGAAACGCCTGAACCAATTGCCCGGCGAGCCGTCTGTGGTGGTTTCAGGAAGCGCTGTCGGTTATTACGGATCAAGTCAGTCTGAAGAATTCACAGAAGATAATAATGCTGGCCAGGACTTTGCAGCCCGTTTGTGTAGCGCCTGGGAAGCCTCTGTTGAAGGATTAGATATTAGGCAAGCAAAGGTATACCGTCTTCGGATTGGAGTTGTTCTGGGTCGGCCAGGCGGTTTTTTGGGTCGGCTTGAGAGGCCTTTTGTACTCGGGCTTGGTGGGCCTCTCGGTCACGGACGTCAGATGTTTTCTTGGATTCATCGCGACGACCTTGTATCGATGATTCGCTGGTTTTTAAACAAGGGACCTGAACCTGGAGCCTACAATGCAGTCAGCCCAAACCCAGTGAGTAATTATGAGTTCACTAAAACTCTAGGCGAAGTACTTCGCCGACCAACCGTGTTTCGAGTGCCCGAAATTCCTATGCGACTAATTCTTGGCGAGCTCTCTGATTTGCTTTTCAAAGGCCAGGCAGTAATACCAAAACGTGCAAGTGATGAAGGTTTCGAATTTGAATATCCCGTCCTAAAAAAAGCCTTAACTCAATTATTCAGCTGACTATACGCAGCACTTTGGTCTGTACTGATCAGCGAATGCGCGGAGCTTTTTGGAAGATAGATTCTGACCGTTAGATTTAGGAAAAAGAGATTAATGCCTTGATTAAGACCAGTCTAAAGCAACCTTGAATTACACTGTAACCATGATTGAGGTCTAAGAAATCTAAGTTGTGAGTCTAGAAAAAGAAATATCTATTTTCGATCATCAGATATAATTCGCTATCAGTCGGCTCGAGGGGCGGCAACCTTATTTCCTACGTTGGAATAGTTTTATCCTTCAGTAATTAAAAATGATGATTGCTGCTTGTATACACCGATCTAAAGTTTTCTTATTGAAAAATTTTGCTGATCGACACAAGCTACTTAACCGCGTTAATCTCTCCGATGAGCCTCGCTTTTTAAAGGGGTCAAAATTGGACGAGATCATCGACGTAACACCTTCTTAAAGGTGCAGATTGCAGAAGACTTGGCTTTTACGTGGGGTAGTATTTTTTAAGTGCGAATCTGGGTTTTTATTGTTGGTTTAACCTTGGTTGCTGGACTCAGCTTTCTGGGAGTGCCGGTGCATTTTGATGAGGCGCAATACACAACGTGGCTGGCCCATCCAGATATGAGTTACCAGACCAAGGGTCCGTTCGTAACGTTTATTCAATCTCTGACCCACAAGCAAGAGTTTCTCCCACAGCTTTTACAAGTTCGTTTGCCAGGCTGGATTGCGTGGGGTTTATCTGCCGGGTTAATGATTTGGCTCGGGAAATTGGCAGGCTTTGATCGAGAGTCATCTCGAAGACTGCTTATTCTGTTTGTTACCAGCCCGATTTTACTGACTATCGGCATGGTACACACAACTGATATTTGGTTGTTATTCTTTATGTTGCTTGCGCTTTGTGCCTTTGCATCAATTCTGCATTGTCGTCTAAATCAGCATACCGAACTCTGGTGGTTGGTTTTCGGAGCATCGCTTGGACTAGGAGCTTTGGCTAAATTATCGATAGCTTTGGTGCCGCTATCGATTCTTCCCTGGGTTTTTGTGCGCAGCCCGCGATTGATTTTTACTCCAGGCCCTTTTTTAGGCGGATTGCTCTGTGTATTCATAATGACACCCTGGATTTTATGGAACGTTGATAATAACTTCGCCCATCTGGCTCATGAGTTCGGGCACATCGCGACAGGCCAATATGGATTGATGCAAGCGATTACGTGGATACCTTTGATTCTTATTGCTTCGGTTCCTGCCATGCTTTTATCGCTGGTTGGTTCGTTCAGACTTAAAATTGACGACTACGTTAGTGAAGCTGAAGAAACAGTACGTGATATGCTCAAGTTCAGCTTTGGTAGTTTAGTAGTATTCTTCGTAATCAAAGGTCTTTTGGGTGAAGTCGTATTAAATTGGGCCCTTCCTGTTGTCCCTTTTGTATTAATGATATTTGCCTCTCATATGCGTTGGTCGCCGCAAAATTCTCTGCTGGCTGGTCTCAGTCAGATGTTATTGTTGATGGTGTTAATTCATCCCTACGCGCTTGGTTTGGGGATAAAACAGGACCCTTTCCAAAAAATTCGGGGTTGGGATAATGCTATTCAGGAAGTGGTAAAACTATCTGGTCCAACAGCAGCTGTAACCAGTGATCATTATTCAATTCTTGCTTGGGCCCTATATTTCTGGCCTTCGGAAAGTACTGGAGTGGCCCGTTATGTTAGCCCAGTGGGTCAAGTTATTCCTTCAACTACTCGTCGCCGTAATCAATATGATAATTGGAGCGTTTTGAGTCGAGAGCATTCTAGTTTGATTCATCTAGGCCAGTATTCTGAGGGGTTAGCTAAAAGATGCCAAGAGCTCAACAAATTGGGCGATGTATCGCAGGTAATGCCGGACGGGACGGTTCGTTCGACGCTCGGGGTTTACCGTTGTGTGCGATTTATTCCGAATCCAGATTGGCCTATAATCAACTCGCGCTGAGTTCTATATACTCTCGCTATGTTGAATTTTTCATAGCGCTGAGTAATTTTTACTTTACTTGTTCTTGGTGGGCTATGAGAGTTCTTGGAATGGGTGGAGTTAGACTATTACGGTAATAAAGTGTATGAATGAATCAATTAATCCAATTGAATAATACGGGGCTGAGGACTTAATTTATTAAGTCGTTTTAGGCAGGTGAAAAGATAAGATAAAGGTTTGGAAAATAAGTCGTTACGATTTGTTATCTTAATACTAAGGGAGCTGTTGCCATCTGTGGAGATAATACATAGCTGCTAAGACAGCTGCAATTTGGTTAGCTAGACCTTTTGAATCTCGTTTAATTGACGTTTTAATAGAATCGGGATTCAATGCGCAGGAATGATAGCTTCGTTTAAAGGGAAAGTATGTTTCAAGCACAGCATTTAGTATTGATGGACGCTCTTCTGGACAGTAGTCAAAGCCGATTTCGTTCTTTAGGCTTCTTATTATCTGGTTCGCTCCTTCTCACGATATCAGCGAAGTTGCAGATTCCATTTTATCCAGTCCCTATGACTCTTCAGACTCTAGTTGTACTACTTCTCGGTATTGCCTTCGGGTGGCGCCTAGGCTTTGCGACTGTCGTATTTTATCTGGTACAGGGTGCGGTTGGGTTGCCAGTGTTTGCAGGGACGCCAGAGAAAGGACTAGGCCTTGCTTATTTAATGGGGCCTACAGGTGGGTACCTCATCGGTTTTGCTGTAGCAGCCGCTATTACAGGCTGGATGGCTGAGCGTGGATTCGACCGGACTTTAGTGGGAGCTGCAACTGCGATGTTTTGTGGTAATGCAGTAATTTATGCATGCGGTCTCGCGTGGCTGGGTCAATTTATCGGTTACAGTGAAAAATTACTCGCGCTTGGGATCACACCATTCATTCTCGGTGATTTAGTGAAGATCGCGCTGGCAACTGTTTCCCTTCCGCTTGTTTGGAGATGGATCAATCACGATAAGGTATGATCTGAGGATGATTGATTATCCTCAGGCTTGGAATTCTTGGAGTAAGGTAGCGTGGTCTGTTAAAGGAAGTCGTGGTCCGTATTGTGTAACTAGATGACCAGATGCATACATCCCAAAACGCGCTGACTTCTCAAAATCCCAACCGTGTGATCTTCCATATAAAAAAGCACCAGCACACATATCTCCTGCGCCATTTGTATCAATAGACGTTACTTTGCGGCCAGGGACATCAAACTGCGATTGCCCATCAAAGACCGAAGCGCCATCTTCACCGCGGGTACACACCCATTGACTTGCAGTATCTGCAAGGGCATCCAGCGCACCCTCAACCGTATCTTTTTGAGTCCAAGTCATAGCTTCATTTTCGTTGCAGAATAATAAATCCACACCATTCCCTACCATCTCTGTGATTTGATCTTTAAAATGCGTCACCATGGCTGAGTCAGAAAGTGTTAATGCCACCCGAATTCCTGCATCGTTGGCTATTTGGTGAGCACGAACGGCTGCGGCTTGCGCTTTCTCAGAGCCCGCAAGGTAACCCTCAATATAAAGGATGTCTGACGCCCGAAGAGCGGTCTCATCTATTTCATGAGCCCCTAAATCACCGGTAATGCCGAGGTAGGTATTCATGGTGCGTTCGGCGTCATCAGTAACCATTACTAGGCAGCGACCTGTTGCGCCTTGCCCTCTAATTTCGTCCAAATTAGTGGAAACACCAGATTCGATTAAATCCCTGTAATAAAATCTCCCAAGCTCATCGTCAGCTACCTTGCAACTGTAGAACACTGTTGAACCGAAATTTGCAGCAGCTATCATGGAGTTGGCTGCAGATCCACCAGAGCCTTGTTTTATAAAACTGCCTTTATCTCTTAGTTGTTTTTCAATCTCACCCAGTTGGATATCGTCTATCAGGGTCATCATCCCCTTCTCGACGCCGAGTGAGGCGAGCAGTTCGTCACTGACCTGAAATTCAGTGTCCACCAGTGCGTTGCCTAGGCCATATAAATCATAGCGGGACATCACAGAACCTCAGTAATCGCGTCACATAAAGGATCGATATTCGCGAGTGTAATTCCAGCCAAATTGATCCGACCTGAGCCGACAATATAAATATGATTATCTTCGCGAAGCTTTAAAACTTGCTGTTGTGACAAACCAGAGAAGCTGAACATACCTTTTTGATGATTGATAAAATCAAAATCTACAGCACTCTGGCGGCCGTTCATTCCTTGCACGAATGCTTGGCGCATCGCTTGGATGCGAGCTCTCATCTCCTCTACTTCTTGGGTCCATAGCACCCTTAGATCGGCGTGATCCAAAATGACAGAAACTATTTTACCACCGTGTGCTGGAGGACTTGAATAAATCGCTCGAATGGCAGCTTGAATATGACTGAAGGTATTGACCGCCTCATTGGCAGACTCTTCCACTATCGTTATTGCTCCAATCCGCTCATTGTAGAGACCGAAATTTTTAGAGTAGGAGCTGGCAACAAGTAAAGATAAACCTCGGTTGAGGAGAATGTGGAGTCCTTGGCGATCTTCTTCGAGACTTTTTCCAAATCCCTGATATGCGAAGTCGACAAGACAGATTAGGTTCTTTGTAATCGCTTGTTCTGCAATTGCTTCCCAGGCCGCCTGATCAAAATCTATCCCTGAAGGGTTGTGACAACAGCCATGCAATATTAGGACGTCACCCTCGGCCACTTCTTCTAGATCAGCCATGAACCCTTCGCCATCGAGAGTCTGTGAGGCTCTATTGTAGTAGCGATAGTGTTTTACTGGCAGCCCTGCTGCCTCAAAAATTGTATCGTGGTTAGACCAGCTAGGATCTGAAAGCCAGATTGTTGTATTGGGCCTCGCCCGTTTTAAAAAGTCTGCCGCAACGCGAAGAGCGCCAGTGCCACCCGGTGTTTGCGCTGTCTTCGCTCGGTCTTCAGTGATGATGCTGTGGCCTATCCCGAATAGGAGATCCTGAGTATGCTTTGCTAGCGTGGGAAGGCCAGGGATAGCTAGATAACTTTTACTAGTCTCTGTTTCGAGGAGTATTTTTTCAGCTTGTTTGACTGCTTTTAAGACAGGCGTTTGGCCTGATGCGTTTTGATACACACCAACTCCTAAATTAATTTTATCTGGATGGCGATCAGCCTTAAATGATTCGGTTAAGCCGAGGATCGGATCCGCAGGGGCTAGATCGAGTTGAAACATTTACGTAACTCCAGAGACGTTATTCTTAAAAATATTATTGTCGCATAATTTATTGCTCTGAGGGGAGGTCCGCTCAGGTCCGCGGCCGTCTAGCAAGAAAGATTGCACGAGTGGGACGAGGTAAACCCTCCACGGTCAAATGGGGCCTTGATCGATCAAGAGCGTCTTCAAGTGACTCAAATTGCATCCAGCTAGTTTTTCGTTGCTCCTCCGCAGTCGTGACCGAAACATCGATACACTGCACGTCAATAAACCCGATCCGTCCAAGCCAGCGTATCAATGCTCTGACTGATGGCAGGAACCAAACGTTGTTCATGTGAGCATATCGGCCAGGAGGAATGATGCAGTTGGTTTCATCTCCATTGATAATGAGTGTCTCAAGTACCAGTTGTCCTCCAGGCTGAATCCAACGTTTGAGCTGTTCTAGATGCACGACTGGATCTTTGCGATGGTAGAGAACTCCCATCGAGAAGACTGTGTCGAAACGAAGCTGTCCGGCATCGAATTCCTCCAGTGTCAATGGAAGTGACGCAGCTTTAAGATGCCCTAGTAGTCCCTTGACAGCAGCGAATTGGCAGTGAAATAAGATGTTGGGATCAATACCTAAAACTTCGTCAGCACCCGCTTCTAGCATCCGCCACAAGTGATATCCTGAACCTGACCCCACGTCGAGGACTCGGTGCGCTCTAAGATTGATGTGGGCTTTCAAGCGATCCCATTTCAACCCAGATTGCCACTCAGTATCAACATGGATTGGACCAAAGCGAAACGGACCTTTCCGCCAGGGCATCAAGCCACGTAGTGCAGATTCAAGTTGCGCCCTCGCCTGATCCGGAATCGTTCTTAAACCCACCTCTTGGCCTAAGGTTCTGGAGTCCCAGGCAATATCAGGGATTTGAATAAGGGCGTCAAGCCAGCGGTTTAAATCACCATGGGTGAGGCGTCGTTTAATTTGGGCTTTATGCGCTTCGGTTAGGTCCTCAAGCCATGGAATTTGGGGGTTCGCCCACGCCTGTTCAATTGTTATCATTTGCTCGCAATCCACGCCTTAAAGTTTAAGCAATGAAAAAACTCAGTAACTTCAGAAAAACCCGCACGCCCTAGCCTCGAGGTGTGTGTTTTAGAAGTTTCAGGGATGAGTACATTTTCGATGGCTTGACGTTTGCCAGAAATTTCTAGTTCGGAGTAGCCATTAGCGCGTTTAAAATCGAGATGAAATTCATTTAGGATATTTTGCGATTCCTTATGTTCTTCAATTATTTTTTCTGCTAGTACAAGTACGCCGCCCGGGCAGAGTGCAGTATAAATTTTTCTCAAAAGCGTTTCGCGCTTTTCTAGTGGGATGAACTGAAGCGTGAAATTAAGTGCGACAACAGAGCAAGGAACAAAGTCAATTTTTGTAATGTCAGCGTTGAGCCAATGAATGGGGAAACGTTCATTTAGCTCGCTGGCTACCTCCTTTTGCGCATTTGAGAGCATGGCTTGGGATGAGTCGACCGCGATAATTTCACAACCTGGCTCAGTAACTTTTTGAGCCATAGAACGTGTGGTTGCGCCGAGAGAGCACCCGAGGTCGTATAGTACGGTGTTGGGCATCGCATATCGTTTGGCAATTAATCCGCTTAGTCCAATAATGTGCCCATAACCTGGAACGCTGCGTCGAATCATATCTGGGAAGACTCGCGCGACGTTTTCGTCAAATCGAAAATTGCCTTGGCTCTGCCAGGGGGTTTCAAACAGGTTATCGCTTTTTTCTGACATTACCGTTCCGGTGGTTAGGTTTGACTGCTAGTGTCATGATACCGGAGGAAGAGGGGGATCGCAGATATGGAAATCAATTGGACTTTGGCTGTAATCGCAATCTCCGGAATTCTTTTGAGTGCGTATTTCGCGCGTGCTTGGCTGGTGGCAAAAGCTGAACTAGCTCGATTATATGCACTTTCGGAATCCAATGTTCATTTAGACCAAAAAATGGTTTTAATGAAAGCGGAGTTTGAGGTGTTATCTCAGAAGCTATTTAAAGATCGAACGGATGACCTTACATCGAAGCACAGTGAGTCGCTGACCCAAATCCTCAAGCCATTATCCACAGAACTTGATACTTTTAAGAAACGTATTAACGAAGTATACGAGAATGAAACTCGAGATCGAGTGTCTCTCAGACAGGAGATTATCTCGCTAAAGGCGTTAAATCAAAAAATGTCCGAGGACGCGGTTAATCTTACCCGAGCTTTAAAAGGTGAAAATAAAACGGCGGGTAACTGGGGCGAACTGGTCCTTGATCAAGTGTTGACGGCGTCAGGGTTAAGAGAGGGCCACGAGTACTCCAGGCAGCAAAGTTTTGCCAGTGATGACGGCTTGAGACTTCAGCCCGACGTCGTCATATCTCTTCCAGATGAGAAGTGTTTAATTGTCGATGCAAAGTTGTCGCTTAAGGATTATGAGCGCGCCGTGTCTTCGGTCGATGATGCTGAACGTGTAGATGCATTAAAAGCACATGCCAATTCACTTAAGACGCATGTCCGAGGATTATCTGGCAAAAACTATGCAGCCCTTCCTGGGATTTCTACTGTTGATTTTGTGATCATGTTTGTACCGGTAGAACCCGCCTTTTCAGCAGCATTTGAAACTCATCCTCACTTATTTACTGATGCGCTTGCTCAAGGTGTAGTGATTGCATCACCAACTACACTATTGGCGTTGCTTCGAACAGTAGAGCATGTCTGGCGTATCGAAAATCAGAATCGAAATACTCGTCACATTGCAGAGCTTGGGGGTAAGCTCTATGACCAATTTGTATTATTTGCCGAGAGCTTTCAGGACGTAGGTGATAAAATCAGACGAACTCAAGAGTCTTACGATAAGGCGTGTCAGCGCTTGTCGACAGGGCGTGGGAACCTTGTGCGGCGAGCTGAACAATTAAAAACTCTCGGCGTATCGTCAACAAAGCAGATGCCGCCTGAACTTCAGGATCTTGAAGATTGAAGTAATTTAAATGCTGACCCTGCTTTAATCAAAGAGCCCACCGTCAAGGGCCCCGATTCAAAGAGTCGGCGTGCGGCCATGAATTCTTTGGCAGCTTGAATTGTTTCAATTGCGGTGACTCTGTCACCAAGATGGCGAATTACGGCGAGTTCGTTTTCTGTCTCGATAAGAACAGTTTCCTGATCAAAGCGTTTTGCTATACCGGCTATTTGAAGCTTTAGACCGGCCTGATTAGACCAAAACCAAGGAATACTTTTAAACGATTCTGGATGCCCAAGTAGTCTTTTTGCGCAGATTGATGCTGAGTCGTTAGCTTCGGAAATGGATTCAACCCGCATTATTTGTCCAGTGTGAGGTTGATAGTGCTCTGACACCTCTCCTATCGCAGATACGTTGGGGTGCGCTGTGAGCAAAGTATCATCAGTTGGAATGCCTGTCTCTGATGCCAATCCGCAGGCTTTTGCTAGTTCAATCTGTGGCTCTGCTCCAATCGCTGCGATTATAAGATCTGCCGGAATTACTCCATGGTTTGTTCTTAGACTGGACGCATTCTTATCGTATTTTTTTACGGATGCATTGACCCTTATGGATGCCGGCGATTCGTTAATCAGGCGATCAGCTGTTTTGACTGAAATTTGCGGAAGTGCGCGATCACCTTTTGCTAAGATTCTAATCTTTTTTTTGGGGTGTCTGAGACTAGACGCTAATTCGAAAGCCAGAAATCCTGCACCCACAATTACAATGTGCTGAACATCTTGGCTTGCTTTTTTGAGCCGTTCAGCATCACTAAGTGTGCGGACCACGTGCAATTGCTTAGATGCAAGTCCGGGGATAGTGAGCCGACGCGCACGAGTTCCTGTGGCCAAAATAATATGATCAACATGAACCAAAGCAGATGAGGTCTGAACTTTTCCTTGATCTGGGTGGATCTCTATCACTCGCTCTTGAATCCACTTAACACAGGGATGTTGCGCTATGTGATTCGGGAGCAAGCTTAAGTTTTCATGTTTAGACTCTTCCAGCAGCCATGATTTAGAGAGAGGAGGTCGTTGATAGGGTGGCCGCGCCTCACCATTAAATACAGTAATTGTGCCAATGAATTTTCCGCGAATCAGCTCTGCGATGAGTGCACACCCCGCCTGACCTGCTCCAATAACTGCAAGATTCATCAGTATTGACGTTTTGCTACACGCACAGTCAAGCCATCGTGCTGTTCATTTAAAATTAGTTGGCACGCCAGCCGAGAGTAATGCGTTGGGTTGACTGCAAACTCCAACATATCTTTTTCTTGTGTGGTCGGTGCTATTGCTTTGCCATCCCACTCACAATCTAAAATGATGTGGCAGGTCGCACACGAACAACCTCCGCCGCATTCGGCCAAAATTCCGTCGACATCCGCACGGTAAGTAGCCTGCAATAGAGTATCACCAGCTTCAAACAGCACGCTGATTTCTTTTTCATTTGGGTCTATGCATGTTAAACGTAGCATGAAGTCTCCTCAGCATTAGTGCCGTTTCGGATTTAATGTGGTGGCCGTTGTGCGCTTTTGCAAAGGAATTTAATCATTAAAATCTACTAAGTTAAAAAAAAGGGAAAAGTGATGCGTTCAATTACACGAGTGGTGAAAGGCCAGGCTGTTTCTGATGGTGCCGGTGTTGACATACGTCGTGTCATTGGAGTTCCGGGAGCAGACTACATCGATCCCTTTTTAATGTTTGATGATTTTAGGAATGACGATCCATCAGGTTATGTTGGGGGCTTTCCGCCGCATCCACATCGTGGATTTGAAACGGTAACCTATATGCTTAAAGGAAAAATGCGTCATCGCGACTCCAATGGGAATTCGGGACTGCTTGAGGATGGTGCTGTTCAGTGGATGACGGCTGGCCGTGGTATTTTACATTCTGAAATGCCGGAGCAAACAGACGGGAGTTTGTGGGGATTTCAAATCTGGCTAAATCTTCCCCAGCATCTTCAAATGACGAATCCGACATATCAGGATATTCCAGCTTCTAGAATTAGCGAGTTTTCTAAAAATAGCGTGGACTATCGGCTGGTGACAGGTGAATTATTTAATTACCTAGGGCCTGCAAAAACACACACTCCAGTTTTGATGGTGGACATTACAATTGCTGGCAGCGGAGCTAATATTCCGCTGACGGATGGATATTCTACGATTCTATTCTGTTTTGCGGGCGAGTTATCGATTGGTGGAACTGCCATTACTGATGGTGACCTCGCGGTCGTTGAGGGGCGGGGAGACTTGGTAATATCTGCGGGGCACGGACGAGCTTTACTGCTCTCAGCTGAGCCTTTGAATGAACCAATTGCGCGACATGGCCCTTTTGTTTTGTCGACACAGGATGAGCTTAAGAAAGCGTTCCTTGATTACCAGTTAGGGCAGTTGGCTCCGAATCAGGCTGCTTTTCTTGCATCGGGCGGTGCCCGCGAGTAACTTCGCCTGTGTCTAACAAAGGAGCAGCGTCAATGTGACGAGCGCCCATCATCTCAGCAACCTGCTTTAATACAAAAACTAGTTGATGTTGCTCCCACTCCCTTAAGCGTTCAAAACGGTGTAGAAAATTTTCTTGCAAAGGTTTAGGCGCTTTTACCAACAGCTCTTGTCCAGCTTGCGTGATAACTAGAAATACTTTACGTCGGTCAATGCCTGAGCGCTGACGTTCAAGTATGCCACGCCGTTCGAGGCGATCCACAATTGACGTGACGGTCGCTTGAGATAAATTTACTTCCGCGCTTATAGCCCTGATAGGTTGTTCTTTAGTTCTGGCGACTGTTAATAAGACCAACAATTGGGGTGTGGTCAAACCAAATTCCTTTCCGAGTCGGCTTGAATGCTGATCAATCGCCTGAACTATTCGCCTCAAGGCGACTAGGACCTCGGTTTCCAGGTTGTGAGTTTCCACGCCGCAGTCAGCTCCTTACAGGTATTTTTGTTCATTGTGGGTCTAGAGCGAAATCGACTGCAATACTTTTTCTCATTTTAATTTTGGCCTCAAAGTAATTTTTCTACCTATTTTCTATATTTTTTAATACTAAATTTTATAACTTATTGAAATTATTGATGTTGGTTAGATTGGCTTAGATTCTATAGACTATGTGATTGTTTCGTGGGTGAAACATAATTTAACTATAAACTGAATTGAAACCTTAGGGGGTGATATGAATCGAGGGATTGGTATAGCACTGACTGCAGTGGCGCTACTGTCAGGCGGTCAGGCTTTGGCGGCTGATTGCGGCAAGGTAGTAATTGGTGAAATGAACTGGGCAAGTGGTGAATTCCTTGCACGATTGGACGGCTTGGTTATGGCAGAGGGCTATGGGTGTGACGTTGAATACCTGACTGCTGGAACAATGCCCCAGATTACCTCGATGACTGAGAAAGGAACTCCCGATATCGCGTCTGAATTGTGGGCTAATGCTGCGGCTGTGGCAATTGATGCTGCCGTTGCTGAAAAGCGACTAGTTAAACTAAATCCCTCCCCGATTTCGGGTGCTGGTGAAGGCTGGATGATGAGCGCTGCAGCTGCAAAAGCTAACCCAGAGTTAAAGACTATAGACGACGTTCTGGCGCGACCCGATTTGTTTCCGCATCCCGAAGATTCTTCAAAAGGAGGTCTTCATACCTGTCCTCCCGGGTGGGGTTGTCAATTGGCGACAGCCAATCTCTTTCGAGCATTCAATATGGAATCAAAAGGGTGGAAGCTTGTCGAGACAGGCTCTGGTGCTGGACTTGATGGATCAATCGCAAAAGCGAGTGAAAGAGATGAAAGCTGGCTTGGTTACTATTGGGCGCCAACCACTTTTGCAGGAAAGTACAATTTAAAGCTGATCGATTTTAATTCTGGATTTGATCAGGATCATTGGGACAACTGTATTGTGAAGCCTGAAGAGGACTGCGACAGTCCGAAACGCAGTAAATGGACCAAATCAGAGGTAGTATCTTTGGCACAGGTGGATTTTACAAATAGGGCTCCCGCAGCGGCAGCTTATGTAAAAAACAGAACGTTTGAATCTGCACTGCTCAATAAGTATTTGACTTACATGAATGATAATCAAGCCTCAGGAGAGGAAGCGGCAATAGAATTTATTCTTAGTGAAGAAGCTACCTGGTCAAAGTGGGTCTCAGCTGACGCAGTAAATAAAATCAAGAAATCACTTTAATCAAAATAATTAAGACGACCAGACCCTTCTGGGGCCTGGTCGTTTTTATATGCAGAGGATTATATGGACTGGCTGATTGAGTTTCCTGAACTTGGACGAACAGATCTTAGAGACTTTCGAAAGGGCATAGATCAGGGTTTTAAGCAGTTTAGCCGAGCCTATGGGCAGGATATTGAGGCATTCTTTGAGCCACTCTTGCAATTCCTGATCTGGCTGGAGAAACTACTTCTGACTACACCTTGGCCCATTTTTATTGCAGTGGTCTGTACTCTCGCGTGGGTGGCTAGCAGAAGTTTAAAAATAGTGATTGGTTCGGCGATTAGCTTTTGTCTGATAGGGTTCCTTGGCATGTGGGAAGACACTATGAGCACGGTTAGCATTATTGTCGTCTGTACACTTGTGTGTTTGGGGCTGGGACTGCCGATAGGTATTTTAATGTCGCGCTCAGATCGAGCGCAGGCGATCGTGACTCCTGTTTTGGATGTTATGCAGACTATCCCTAGTTTTGTGTATCTGATTCCCGTTGTGATGCTCCTAGGTATAGGCAAGGTACCAGGACTGATTTCAGTTGTAATTTATGCGATTCCACCGATGATCCGCCTTACTAATTTAGGTATTCGCTTGGTCGACAAGGAAGTATTAGAGGCAGCAGATGCGTTCGGTGCGAGCCCCTGGCAGAAATTGCTGCAGGTACAGATACCATTGGCCCTCCCTAATATTTTTGCTGGTGTAAACCAGACCATAATGATGGCGCTGGCTATGGTCGTCATTGCATCGATGATTGGTGTGACAGGACTCGGTCAACCAGTATTGAAAGCTATTTCAAACCAGTATCTTGCGATGGGTCTTTTGAACGGGCTTGCGATAGTCGCACTCGCTATCATATTTGATCGAATTAGCCAGAGCTATGGGAAGCGTTTACAGAGCCATAGAGACGGCTCTGGAGATTGAGAATGGAAATTAAAATTGAAATTAAGCATCTCTACAAAATATTTGGCGAAAATTCAAAAGAGATGTTGGCTAGAGTTCGCCAGGGGGTGACAAAAGATGAGCTTAATGACCAATATAACCACGTATTAGGTCTGAGCAACATCAACTTAAGAGTAATGGCAAAAGGAATTCAGGTAGTGATGGGCCTTTCTGGTTCAGGGAAATCCACACTGATTCGGCACATCAACAGACTCATTGAACCGACTTCAGGTGAGGTATTGATTGATGGAAACAATGTCCTTGCTATGGATGAGAAGGCCTTGCGGGATTTTCGTCGGCATAGGGCCTCGATGGTGTTTCAGAGATTTGCGCTCTTGCCTCACAAAAGCGTAATGGAAAACACAATCTATGGTTTAGAAATTCAAGGCATGTCCGGAAAGCAGGCTAAAGAACGAGCATCTCATTGGA
>CAZFNA010000026.1:0-22151 GCA_964520465.1 uncultured Pseudomonadales bacterium
TCCCTGCAATTAGGCTTTGGAGAAAGGTCTTCATTTTCTTCCTCGGTAGTCTAGTCATTCCTAGAACCACTCCAATCCTATGCAGACTGAAATCGATCAAGGTGCGCAAGATTACAGCTTTTTACTCACTGCGCAAGCAATTTTGAGGTTTTTCAGCAAAGGCCTTGAGCTCTGACTCCTCCGAGCTGCAGATTGGCTGATTAACCGGGTCATGCTAGCTATTTACTAAGTCATTCAATGAGCCGTTACAGCAACCCGCACGAAACGTTTCTTCCCGCACTGAAACACTCGTTTTTCTCCTGAATTCACCCGGTACTGACAATCTGTTTCCAGCTCTCCATCTATGCGCACAGCACCTTGAACTATAAAACTACGTGCCTCTGATGAGCTTTTAGCTAACCCCGACTCGCGCAAAAGCACGGACAGTGGCATGCCTCCTTCAGAGTCAGCAACAAGGGATATCTCAGGCATTTCGTCGGGTATCTCGCCTGGCTTGAACTTATTACCAGCGCTTCTTGAAGCAGTCTCAGCTGCCTCTGAATCATGAAATCGCTCAATTAATTCTCGAGCCAGCTCAGATTTAGCAGCGTTTGGTGATACAAGGCCAGAAGCGACGTCGCTACGCAGAATGGATAGCTCATCATTTGGCTTGAAACTTAATAGCTCATAATAGCGCCACATTAGCTCATCAGAAATTCCCATGAGCTTGCCAAACATGTCACCTGGCGAATCATTCAAACCAATATAATTGCCAAGCGACTTCGACATTTTCTTTTGGCCATCAAGGCCTTCAAGAATCGGCATCATCAAAATAGTCTGCGGCGCCTGCCCCGCATCGCGCTGCAACTCGCGACCCATTAGCAAATTAAACCGCTGATCTGTTCCGCCGAGCTCAACATCCGCCTCGAGGGCTACTGAATCATAACCCTGCATCAACGGATATAAAAACTCATGTATTGAAATGGGCTGCTCCAACTTAAACCGCTTATTGAAATCATCTCTTTCCAACATTCTAGCGACAGTCAATTTTGCAGCCAGTTGGACGAAGTCTTGTGGTTTTAGTAAATTCATCCAACGACTATTGTACTCAACCCGGGTTTTGTCTGGGTCCAAAATTTTAAATATCTGAAACGCATAGGTCTCGGCGTTTTGCTGCAATTGCACTTCCGTAAGGGGACGCCTAGTTTTGTTCTTTCCAGTAGGATCGCCGATTAAGCCAGTGAAATCACCGATCAAAAATATAACCTCATGACCCAATTCTTGAAATTGCCGTAGCTTATTAATCAACACAGTATGCCCAAGGTGAAGATCAGGCGCTGTTGGGTCAAAACCGGCTTTGATTCGAAGCGGTCGTCCGTCATTTAATTTTTGCTTCAACTCCTCTAAGGGCAGAATCTCATCTGCCCCCCGAGCTATCAAATTCAAGGCGTCTTCAATATTTCGCCCATCGATTGTCGCCATCCGGTTCTCTCGATCAGTTGTGGTTAGTACCACCATTGTACGCAGACCTTAATTCTTTTTTACATGCATTATATGATCAGTTTCTGTAAACTTTTTAAAACGGTGGTTAGGACTGTGGATGCCTACTCTTATTTCGCGCTTGGATTTAGTATTCCGCCCTTTCCCTGCAGCCCACGGCCTTGGGGTAATAGCTTCCGCATTTTTCATCGGAATTTTATTAACCTGGCCTGATACCAGTGAATCTGGCGCCAAAACCGATGCGTACATTCCTATTTCTTTACTCACACTACTACCAAGTTCCACCGGAAAGCTGACAAATCAATCGTCAGAATTCAACGTTAGCAAAGACGTTGTTCAAGCAGGTGATTCATTATCGCGCCTTTTCGCTAGGCAAAAACTCACGGCACAGCTCTTGGTCGAAATGACCAGAGGTACGTCTGGTGGCGACAATATTTCAAATTTAAAAGTTGGCCAGCAAATTGAATTTCGGTTTGACAAGATAAATAAACTGCAAGAACTCGCTATCATCCACTCACCATTTCACCAGACTGTAGCAAAACGTTATGAGGCGAATTGGTTAATTGAGGAACGTCATCGCGACCCTGAAATACATATTGAATATGCGCGCGCTAGCATCGAGAGCTCTCTGTTTTTAGCCGGCGCAAGAGCTGGACTGCCTGATAATCTGATTATGGAATTATCAAACATCTATGGTTACGTCATCGATTTTGTTTATGAGATACGCAAAGGTGACAGCTTTGTAGTTACATTTGAGAAGCGCTATCTTGATGGAAAATTTATCGAGTATGGCAATATTCTTGCCGCCAAATTTATAAATTCGGGTGAAACATTTTTAGCTGTTCGCTATACAGATCAGGAGGGAGATACCGGCTACTTTGATCAGCAGGGCATAAGTCTGAAAAAAGCCTTTCTAAGGGCCCCTTTGAATTTTCGGCGCATCAGCTCCAACTTTAAACTCTCTCGGAAGCATCCAATTCTTGGTAAGATGCGCGCCCACAAAGGAACAGATTATGCCGCTTCAACCGGGACCCCCATCTATGCGGCAGGAGACGGCAAAGTTATTTTTCGCGGAACCAAGGGGGGCTACGGTAGAACAGTTATCTTAAAGCACGGTAATAACATTGAAACGCGGTATGCTCACTTATCACGTTATGGCAAATATAAGACAGGAAAAAAGGTTAGCCAAGGCCAAGTTATTGGTTACGTTGGTGCCAGCGGATTAGCCACAGGGCCCCACCTGCACTATGAGTTCATTGTTAATGGCACACACCGAAACCCTCGAACAGTTTTCGATAAACTTCCAAAGGCTAAGACTTTGCCTCGATCAGAAATAACCCACTTCGAGGGCGTTACCGAGGCACTTATCGCATCATTGAAGGCACAACAAAGTAATGCTGAACTGGCTTTCCAAAACCACCAAATGCCCTAGCGCGCCTCGCTCTGCCATCGGACTAATGAGCGGAACTAGTCTTGATGGGTTTGATGCATGTATCGTAACTGAAACACTCGATGGCTCGCGTATTAATGTCAATGCGACCCATCACTGCCCACTTCCTGATTCTGTCAGACAGCGATTCCAGAGAGTTATTGAAACCGGAGAGGTCCACCTTGCATCACTACTACAACTTGAGATCGATTATACTAATGCCGTAATCGATCAATGCAGAATGCTCCTCGACCGACCAGATTATCCTGTTAGCATAATAGGATTCCATGG
Organism: uncultured Pseudomonadales bacterium; assembly: GCA_964520465.1. GTDB lineage: Bacteria > Pseudomonadota > Gammaproteobacteria > Pseudomonadales > Litorivicinaceae > HIMB30. The sequence goes on from CAZFNA010000026.1 coordinate 3,200, forward strand.
CCAAACTCTCTGGCACGGCCCAAATATCGGATCTACTTTGCAAATTGGATTTGCCGAGCTACTCGCCGAGGCAACACAAACTGCTGTAGCGCATCAGTTTCGGAGAGGCGACATGGCTCGAGGTGGAGAGGGAGCTCCCTTAGCGCCATTATTTCTGAAGACCCACTTTGGACGAGAGACTGAAAATGTTTGCGCCCTAAATTTGGGCGGCATTGCTAATCTATCCATTCTATCCCCTGGACAGCCTGTAACGGGCTGGGATTTAGGGCCTGCCAATACGCTTTCAGACTTATGGCACCAACTCCATCAAGGATCACCGTTTGATCTTGATGGAAGCTTCGCTGCATCAGGACATATACAGGCAGACTTACTCGAAATTCTTTTAGCTGACCCTTACTTTGAAAAAAAACCACCTAAAAGTACGGGGCGCGAATATTTCTCATTAGCTTGGCTAGAAAAAAAACTCAAAGACCAACAAAAATTTAGCCCAGCCGACGTGCAGGCAACTCTCAATCAAATGACTGCGGTCCTAGTAAACCAAGCACTACCTTATGACACCGATATTCTAGTGGTATCTGGGGGAGGAATCCATAACTTGCACTTAATGCAAGTGATCGATGAGGTCGTGCAACCATTGGTGACAACATCAGAAATTTTTTCAATCGATCCAGACTACGTGGAAGCCGCTTGTTTCGGGTGGCTAGGACTTCAATGTTTAGACCACCACATCCTGCCAACAACAACACTTACTGGCTCGTTAAGGCCAGGCGTTTTAGGCTCGATTGTTAGACCGACTAAAGGCTGAAACTAGCCCCACAGCCGCAAGTACTTGAAGCGTTCGGATTTTCCACCACGAACTGAGAGCCCGTCAACGATTCTGAATAATCGACGGTCGCACCTACAAGATATTGATAAGATAAGCCATCAACAACCACTAAAACACCATCTTTCTCAATCGCGGTGTCATCATCCTGATGCTCATCGTCAAAGCTGAACCCATATTGAAAGCCTGAGCATCCACCTCCCGTAACAAAGACCCGCAAATGTAATTCAGGGTTCCCCTCCCCATCAATTAGCTCTTTAGCTTTTGACACAGCGCGATCAGTTAGTTTAATAGGGGTAGGTATAAATATCTCAGTCATCATGATCTCAAGGACTCAATGCGTTAATAGAAAGAGCGTGGGTCTCAGCAAAGCCTAGCATCAAATTCATGTTCTGAATTGCTTGCCCTGCAGCTCCCTTCACCAGATTATCAATAACGCTTGAGATAATCAGTTGACCATTTTGTTGTTGGTAAATACCAATTACACAACGATTAGAGCCCCTTACCCATCGAGTCTCAGGGTATTTTCCTGAGAATTCAAGCGACACTGAAGGCTCGTTTGTGTAACGCTTTGTAAAAAGCGATTTCACCTCATCTAATGTTAAAGATGTGGAGACGTAAACCGTGACTTCAATGCCGCGGATCATTGGCAGTAAATGAGGCACGAAAGTAACAGTAATATCTTGTCCCATTTTTGAAATTTGGTGGGCCATTTCTGGCGCATGCCGATGGCCCTCTGCTGCATAAGCATGAAAATTATCAGATGCCTCAGCCACATTCAGCTCTACGCGGGCCGATCGTCCGGCTCCAGATGCCCCACTTTTTCCATCCACAATAACGTGAGCGTCACTTAAAGCACCGACTTCAACTAGCGGCATCAATGCCAAAGCAACTGCGGTGGGATAACAGCCTGGATTACCCACCAGCGGGGCACTAGAAATTTCGCAACGATATCGTTCTGGCAACCCATAAACTGCCTTGTCAATCAACTCTGGCGAGCCATGCGATCCACCGTACGTGGCCTCCCACAAAGACAGGTCACTGAAGCGAAAATCAGCAGCCAAGTCAATAACGCGCACTCCTCGATCTAATAACTTACCAGCCTCGTTCATCGCGATTTTATTAGGGGTTGCAAAAAATACCAAATCGCAGGAAGCAAGAGCTTCAGTCGAGGGCTCTTCGAAAGCAAGTGATCCGTAGTGGCTAAGCCACGGGTATAGGGAAGCAACAGACTTTCCAGCTTCTGAACGGGATGAAAGACAGGTAATTTGCACACCATTATGTGTCGCAAGCATCCGAAGCAACTCCACTCCGGTGTAACCGGTTCCTCCAACAATCCCGATGCGTTTCACGTTAGATTTCCATATAGCACCCTTCTTACTTCATAATACGTCAAATTCTTAAAAAAACGAACTGACTAAGAGGAAGTCTATGCAAAGCCGTATCAAAGACGCTGGCATCGAACTTTTAATTGTTTTTAGTATCGGGGGACTTATCGGCGCCCTAATTGCTTGGGCATCCCATGCCTATGTCTCAGGGGTTGGATTTTTTACGACACTTCGCGAACAACATTCCTTATTTGAGGTTACCTTGTGGGGCAGTCAGCTTGAATTCACTAGCTTGGTTTTTTTATGGATAGCTGCATTTATTGTAATCGTCATTCGCCGGATATTTGGCGTGGTTCGTTGGCATGGTCCTGCCGACTCAATTTATCACGCGCAGCAGTCTAAGGATCCTCTTGATATTAAACATGGCATCGCATCGACACTAGCGGCTTTTACCAGTGCGGCAGGCGGCGGTTCAGTAGGACAATACGGTCCTCTCGTTCATTTTGGTGCCACTCTAGGCATTGTTGTAAAACGCTTCGTTTCATCCCGCTTATCTCACGAGATTTATCTTGGTTGTGGTGTCGCTGCGGCCATTTCTGCAGGATTTGGAGCCCCCATTGCTGGAATTGTTTTCGCACACGAAGCAATTTTACGCCACTTCTCCGTTCGCGCCATTGCGCCAATTTCAGTGGCCTCTGTCACAGCGTCTGCCGTCAGTCAGGCATTTTTTAATACATCGCAAACCTTCGTCATTTCTAATGCACCACCTGATCTTGTTTCGCTGATCCCAATTCTAATTGTAACTAGCCCTATTATCGCAATCGCCGCCATTATCTACATGGAAGCGCTTAGACGAGCCGCAACATTTGCAAAACAAACGAATTGGTCACCTGAGCGGCTCATAGTTTCTGCTGCAACCATCTGTGGCCTGGTGGGCATTTGGATCCCTGAGATCCTGGGCTTAGGTATAGGTACGATTAATGCGATGCTAAGCGGAATGTATCAATTGCCGGCCTTGGCGATGTTACTGTGCGTCAAAATTGCAATGACCGCTCTTTGTGTCGGTTTTGGATTATTTGGCGGGGTATTCTCCCCAGCGTTGTTTGTAGGGGTAGCTGCTGGAGGTATTGTAGCCCAAATTGCTACTCTAGCCGGGGCTCCTGACTTAAGCATTGCGGTTAGTATCGCCGCTATGGCTGCGGTAGCCGCAACCGTCATCGGCGCGCCCGTCGCAGCTGTTCTGATAGTGCTCGAGCTCACCCAATCCTATGCATACGCCGTGGCAGCATTAATGGCTGTAATGGCATCTATGCTATTGACGCATCGTCTATTTGGGCACTCGTTTTTTGATAGACAACTCCTCGATCGCGGAATCAATCTTGCTGAGGGCAGAGAGGCTATTGCATTATCCCAACACACGCTTGAACAACACATAAGCGATGACTATGTTTGGCTGAGCGAATCATCATCTGGAAAAGATGCCTTGGTTCAGATGCAAGTTAAACAACAAACAGAAGCATATGTAATTTCTGCCTCGCAAAGGCTCACTGGAAAACTATCAATTCATCAAGCGATCGAAGCGGGAGATCACGAAGTCTTTGAATTTGCAGACGCGGATCCTATACTTTTAAATCTCGATGACTCACTGCATGAAGCTATGCACATAGTCAGTGATTTCGTTGGTGAATCAGTCCCTATTATCGAAAGAGAAACCCGTAAATTCCTTGGTGTTATTACAGAGGGCGATCTTTTCAAAGCAGTCATTGAAGTACAATCAACTGTCCGGCACCAAGAACGAGACTAAGCTTGCCTTTCAGCTTAAGTCTTGGTGTACTTCGTTTCCCCACTTAGGAGTTATTATGTTTCTTTGGATAAAAGCATTCCATTTAATCGCGGTGATCACTTGGTTTGCGGCACTGTTCTACCTCCCACGCTTGTTTGTCTACCACGCAATGACCGAAGCATCAGATTTAGCGGGTACTGCGCGCTTTAAGATTATGGAGCGAAAACTACTTAACGGCATTATGACTCCCTCTATGATTGTGGCTGTAGCACTAGGGGTCTGGGCTGTAATGCTAGTACCTGACTACATGTCACAAGGCTGGATGCACGCCAAACTCGCACTCGTAGTAGTACTAATTGGGTATCATCATTGGTGCATGAAAATCGTCAAAGTTTTTAAAAATGATGCAAATACGCGCAGCCACGTGTGGTACCGCTGGTTCAACGAAGTGCCCGTAGTGGCTCTCGTTGCGATTGTGATTCTGGTGATAGTCAAACCGTTTTAATGCATGGATTGTACGCGATCACAGATGCGTCTGTTATGGATCCTGAGGTGCTATATCGACAAGTCAGAGAGTGCATTGATGGTGGAGCATCCTATATTCAGTTTCGTCACAAAAATCCTGACATTGAGTTACAGCATGCCCTAGCTGATGCCGTTAACGAGGCCTGTCGCAGTCAGGCAACTCCGCTCTTGATCAATGACGATCCAGAGCTTGCGCTCAATATTGGTTCAGCAGGAGTCCATCTAGGTCAAAGTGACGGATCCCTTACTGATTCACGAATCATCCTAGGCAAATCTGCGATCATTGGACGAACCTGCCATGACTCGCCTGCGTTAATGGAAAAAGCCGTTACTGATGGTGCAAGCTATTGTGCATTTGGCCGACTCTTTCAGTCCCAAACAAAACCGAACGCACCAGTAATTTCTCTGGATGTCTTAAGCCAGCTGGCCAAACAGTGCACCATTCCAATAGTAGCGATAGGCGGTATCACCTGTGACAACGGACGCGCGGTCCTCGATACGGGTGTTGCGATGCTGGCTGTTTGCGGAGCCATATTTCATAAACGAGACATCGGAGAGGCGTCACGGTGTCTGGCAGAATTATTTTAAGGAACCCACCATGAACCAATCTGAACAACTCTTTCAACTTGCAGCTCAATCGATCCCTGGCGGTGTCAACTCACCAGTTCGCGCATTTAAAGCGGTGGGTGGTACGCCAGTCTTTTTCAGCCGAGCAAAAGGACCATATCTTTATGATGTGGATGGAAAATCCTACATTGACTATATCGGAAGCTGGGGGCCCATGATTGCTGGTCATGCTAATCCGAGGGTGCTAGATGCCGTTCGAGCCTCAATCGAGAATGGTTTGTCATTTGGCGCGCCCACTGCAATCGAGACCGAAATGGCCGAAAAGGTAAAAACATTTTTTCCTTCAATGGAGAAACTCCGCTTTTGTTCCAGTGGAACAGAGGCCACTATGAGTGCCATCCGTCTAGCCCGCGGTTTTACTGGTCGAGATACGATCGTAAAATTTGAAGGCTGTTATCATGGCCATTCAGACAGTCTGCTGGTCAAAGCTGGATCTGGTGCACTGACATTTGGCATCCCTAGTTCACCTGGTGTCCCAGCCGATTTAGCGAAGCATACGCTGAATTTGCCTTTCAATGATTTAGACGCAGCAAGAGAACTATTTTTAAAGCGAGGCAATGCCATCGCCTGCATAATAATAGAGCCAATTACCGGTAATATGAATATGATTCTTCCTAAAGAAGGCTACTTGAAAAGTTTACGAGCGCTATGCGATCAATACGGCGTGGTGATGATTTTTGATGAGGTAATGACCGGATTTCGTGTAGCAAAAGGTGGAGCTCAGGCACTAAGCCAAGTCCAGCCCGACCTAACCTGTCTCGGAAAAATAATAGGTGGTGGCATGCCTGTAGGTGCTTTTGGTGGGCGACAAGATATTATGGACATGCTTTCTCCAAATGGCCCGGTCTATCAGGCCGGCACATTGTCGGGTAATCCGGTTGCTATGGCTGCAGGTTTGGCAACCTTGCGTGAACTGGCCGCACCAGGATTTTATGATGAGTTAACCGTCGCAACCGAATCTTTGGTACATGGCATCTTGGGAGCGGCACATGAGAGCGGGATCGCTATGCAGGGCGTAAGTCGGGGCGGCATGTTCGGGCTCTTTTTTGCAGAGCATCCAGTTACATCATTCGCGGAAGTGATCGCCTGTGATGAGCAAATTTTTAAACGTTTTTTCCATCTTATGCTTGCCAGCGGCGTATATCTCGCACCCTCCATGTACGAGGCCGGCTTTGTATCATCAACGCACACGCGCGCGATCCTTGATGAGACCGTTTCTTGTGCCAGAGAGGCATTTCGAAAACTTTAGGATCCGGCCGCGCGCGCCAAATGGCGAGCCTTTGTCGCACCATCTTTATCGCCAAGTGCATCACGAGCTCTGGCAATGAGTATGTATAGATCTCGTTTCATTGCTCGATCTTCGCCAGCCAAAACGAGTCCCTGAGTAGCAATATTAACTGCATCGTCGAGACTCCCTTGGTCTAGTCGCAGACTCGAAAGTTGAAAATAGATTTCTGGTTCATTAGGCACGATACGCCGTGCTCGCTCAAGCCGAGATGAGGCACCTAAGAAATCGCCAGCACCTCTTAATTGATCTGCCTGTTTTAACAATGAGAGTGCCGCCAGTGGCATATCAACCTGTTTTTTTGGTTGATCAATCGGTCTTAGTTTTGGGACAGCTTCGACCGGTGTAACCTTATTCAGTTCATTTACTTCCGTTATTGCATCTTTTGACGACTCGGAAATTCCAATACCCGGTGATACAGCAAGATCTTTCTCGCTAGCTCGCCATGAAGCGTCTAAAACTGGTGGCCGTGATACGGGGGCCAGCGTACAGCCCACCGCAAAAGCCAAGCAGAATAAACTTAATCCAAGCCGCATTTTCATCCTCCAAACCAACTATTTAACCAGCTTCCTCCGCCAGCCCCTGATCTTTCAATTCCGCATTCTCCTGTCTTTGCATGGCTGTACTCAACCGGAACCGGACGCTTTTCAGCCCCTTCACAAGATTGATCTACCACTTGTCCAGTCTGACTTAACCAACTGTACCTCAATCCGTCTGGTAACACGTTTGAACGATCACTCCTCTGAACATATTGAAATGCATCCGATATAACAGGTAAGGCTGCGACCGAACCCACCAGACCAGCCTTTCGGTTGTCATCAAACCCAATCCAGGCTACGCCCAAGCGCCGCCCATCTGCGCCGAGGAACCAAGCATCACGTCCATCGTCTGTCGTCCCTGTTTTTGAGGCCATATTTTCATGGTACCGACTACCAAGGGCTCGCCCAGTTCCAGCTTTAGTACCTATCCGCATCATCTGATCTACCTGCACTGCTGTTCTCGCTGTCATGATCCGGCTCGACTGGAACGGGCGCCGCAGCAGCGTATGCCCACCTTGATCAACAATCGCTCTTACCGCCTTTAATGGAGTGACATATCCTTGATTCAACAGCCCTTGGTATTTAGAAGCTACCTGATATGGAGACATTTCAGAAACCCCAAGTACTGTAGACGGTGGCTTTGTTGTTGCTACAGGAATACCAAAATCGCTCACACGATCTAAAATAGAATCCAATCCTATTCCGTATGCCAAGTGAACTGTCGCTTGATTAATACTCTTTGCAATCACGGCCTCCAACCGGACAATGCCCTGCTGCTTCCGGTCATAATTTTTTGGCGACCAGACCATGCCATTCTCATCAGTAATTGAAATAGCTTCATCTCTAACCAGTGAACCAGCATGTAAACGTGGATCCTCTTCTAATGCGGCGGCAACAACAAAGGGTTTAATAAGTGAGCCGATTTGGCGGCGTGCATCCAGCACACGATGGAAGCCGATCCGGTTATCACGCCCAGCAAGAACAGCCTGTATTTCACCGGTCGGAATATCGATCATCAATGTACCGAGCTGAGCCTCGCTATCAGGGTCTAAACCCGTCGCTTTCAACTTATTCAAAATATTTTTTCGACCTTCCAACAATCCTCTGTGAACTTGAGGATCTAGTGCGGTGTAGACCTGCAGCCCGGTCAAAGTGAGCTGACTACTAGTGTAGTCCTCAGTTAACTCACGACGCACCAATGAAACATACCCAGGGAATCTTCCTATACGGTCTGCTGGCCCATCAGGAACAGCCAAAGGTTTACTTTTAGCGAGGTCGGCAACTTTCTTCCTGATTATATTTTGGGAGGCAGTCAATGATAAAACGAGGTTCCGTCTCTTCATTGCGCGCGCCGCAAAGCGCCTGGGATTAAATGCACTGGGTCCTTTGATCAGGGCTACCAGAAGCGCTTGCTGCTCAAGCGTCAATTCCCCAATTGGGAGCCCAAAATAAAACTGTGAAGCAGTACCAAAACCATGGATCGCACGGCTCCCCCACTGCCCCAAAAATACTTCGTTAATGTAAGCCTCTAAAATCCGATTTTTAGAGAAACTTGAATCCAATAAAATGGCATAAATTGCTTCTATAACTTTACGGGTCAGAGTTCGTTCACGTGTAAGATAGAGATTCTTTACTAATTGTTGAGTTAAAGTGCTCCCGCCTTGAGCAAACCGACCAGCTACGACGTTGTTTATCAATGCTCGAAAAATTGCTGTCGCCGATATGCCTGCATGATCGTAAAATCCGCGATCCTCAACGGCGATCAACATTTCAATAAAACCAGCGGGAAGGTCGTCCAATTGAATTATTTGGCGATCGGCATGAATGCCGGATAATTGAGCCAGCACTAGTGGTTCAAATCGAATCAAGTCAATTAACCCACCCGACTGATCTACGATCCGAGCAACAGTAAGATCTTGGAAATCTAAACGTATTAAGCGATCCGGTTCAGTACCATCATGATATTGATGGCCACGCATGCCAACCCACAGTGATTGATTAGTTGCTCGATACTGTCCACGGCCAGGCTCTCCATTGACAGATTGATAGTTTAATAAGTCGAGCTCATAACGTACTTGAATTTGATTAAACGCAGCGCCTTGATATAGCTCAAGTGGCCGCGCATAAACTTTTGCACCTACAGCCCATGAAAGCGATTCAAATTGGGTTGTAAGGTATGCATTGAGATAGACTAACCCGAACCCCACTGCTACAAGTAGGACAAGAGAAATTTTTAACAATAGACGCCACCAGGTTTTCATGTGGCTAGTATAGCGGGAGATCAAGGTGAGTGAGACGCTGATTCAAGCGCTACAAGATAAATTATGTTATCCACACGAGACAGGCTCGATCAAACTCATGGAGTCTGATTTAGCCTGGGTGATCCTGACCGGTGACTACGCGTACAAAATAAAAAAACCAATCGATCTGTATTTTTTAGATGCGAGCACACTAAATGCGCGCCTAGAACTTTGCCGCAGCGAATTTTCCTTGAATCAGAGAAGTTACCCTGATTTGTATATTGAGGTTGTAGGCATCTATGAGTCAGAGAATGGCCTCAAAGTGGGCTCGGGAGATCAAGCCCCCATTGAGTATGCAGTGAAAATGAAACAGTTTAATCCTTCATCAACACTCGACCACATTCACAATCGAGAGGGAATGGATCACGATCGCCTTGAGAAATTGTGTCAGGCTGTTTTTGAGCTCCACGCGAAAGCCCCCATTTCTGGTATCGAAACACCATTTGGTGAACCTAATTCGTTATATGTACCAGCACAGCTAAACTTTGATCAAGTAAGACCAAACCTGATTGAACCCAGAAATCTTGCACAACTTATTCAACTTGAAGCTTGGGCGCATGAATATTTAAAGCGCCTGTGGCCTCGATTTGCTGAGCGAAAAGATCTTGGCATGATTCGCGAGTGCCATGGAGACCTGCATTTGGGCAACGTTATCGAGACCGAAAGCCAAGAGATACGATTATTTGACTGCATTGAATACCGAGCCGAGTTCCGCTGGATCGACGTTATCAGTGAAATCGCTTTCCTGATGATTGATCTTGAAGCTCGAGATGACTTTGCATCAGCCTGGCATTTACTTAACCGCTATTTAGAGCTCAGTGGTGACTATCACGCCCTATGGGTATATCAGGGGTACAGCGCATACCGAGCGATGGTTCGCGCCAAAGAATGTTTACTTGGACTGAACGCGCCTGTTTTACCAACTGACGAAGATATCAGTCCTATTGCACGATATCGAAGGTATGCGCTGATGGCCGAGCATGCCACGATGATCCGACCTCGCGTTTTATTAATCACACTCGGACTTGATTCGAAGGTTAGACAGTCCTTGACGCATCAACTAATAGATGATTTTGGGATGATTCGATTAAGATCTGATCTGGAAAGACAAAGACTTTATAGCGGACAAGAAAACACTTCGCCTAAAACCTACCGGCATCTAGTTGAACTGGCTGAACTGAGTTTAAGAGCTGGTTTTCCTGTAGTCGTCTCTGGCGGTTTTGAAAACCCTGATGATCGAGAACGCTTTAGGAGGCTTGCAGAATCTCATGGACTGCTGTTTGGTATTTTAACGGATGAGGACAGTGTTAATGCGGCCCGGTTAGACCATGAAGAACTTGCCTCCACCCACGTTTTACGGCTCGGCGACCAAGACAGGATGATTCGCGAAGTACGTGACCTGGGTCAATCGTTCGGTATGCATCTTGGGGGCCGATGATGAATAAAATCGACTGCTTAATCCATGGATTTGACGGATTATTACGCACTATCGCTCGCGTCAAAACTCCTGCTCAACGACCATCACCAAGTTATAATGCATCGTTAGATGACGCAATGACTACTGGTGAACGTCAATTGTCTGGTGCCCTGATGCGAGTAAACTATTCAGGTGAGGTCTGCGCTCAGGGATTATATAATGGCCAAGCGTTATTTGCATCAGACCAGAAGACTATTAGTGCCCTTGCCCAAGCAGCAGAGGAAGAACTTGATCATCTTTCATGGTGTAGAGGTCGACTAGATGAACTGAATACTAAGACAAGTTTATTGGATCCACTTTGGTACACCTTATCTTTTGCGCTTGGAGCTAGTGCTGCTTTAATCTCAGATAAAGTCTCATTAGGTTTCGTACATGCCACTGAAGACAACGTGCAACGTCATTTGCGAGAACACTTAGAGCGTCTTCCTTTAAACGACCAAACCTCAAGAAAGATCTTAAAACAGATGCTGGAGGACGAAATTCGCCATGGACAAACAGCACTTGATCACGGCGGTGATATGCTCTCGAAACCTGTCAGACGGTTAATGTGGGAAGGCGCTAAAATCATGACGTATTCTTCTGAACGTTTTTAATTAGAGTCGCTGTATTTTCAAAGTATTCCGTTTTTCAAACATTACGTCTGCCAAAAATAAGGGTGTAACTTATTCTTTGCTCAATAACTCGCCCAACTGGGCCACGAGGTAATCGTAGCTGGCGGAATCATCAATGTAGGAATCAAAAAGTTAGATGTCGATTCTATGTGATCGATATCAGATGAGAGTCACGTGATGATTCAGTTCAACTCCTGCGCTTTCGAGCATTTTTGATGCTGAACAATATTTTTCAGCTGACAGAGCTACTGCCCGCTCTACCTTTTCGATCTCCAAATTACTCCCTGAGACTTGGAAATTCATAGTAATCCGCGTAAAGACGGCCGGGACCTTATCAGAGCGTTCGGCCTCAAGGATACAGTCGCAAGAAGACACGTTTTGCCGCTGTTTTTTTAAAATCGTAATAACATCGAAACTTGCACAGCTCCCAAGACCCATCAGCATTAGTTCCATTGGTCGAGGCCCTATGTTGCGGCCACCCTGATTAGGAGCTCCATCTACAACAACCGAATGACCCGATCCGCTTTCGGTCACAAAAGAGACATCTTGATGCCAAGAAATACGTGCTTTCATTGGTCAGCCCACTCCTTCAGTAGCTTCAATTCTTGACTGAGATTGGCCTCGTGGAATTGCAACAACTGTCGCCGCGCTGCATCCTGATCCCGCCTTAAAGACCCATCAATTTTTTTACGTGCGTCCCCGAAAGGCATCGATAAAATAATCGTACTCACATCGTGAAAAGTTCTTAATTCGAGATCCTTAAACCAACCAGGATTATATCCATCCAACAAAACTCTGATCCGAAGTACACATTCCGACCGGTCCACCTGATCATCAAGATATGAGTCCACCAAAATATTAATGGCCTGGAGTGCGCGTTTCTGCACTTCCCCACTCGGCTCTTTCAACGCTTTTACTTTTCGGGTCAGGATCCACGCATACAAACCAAGACTAACAATGATTGCGCAGCCAATTAGGACCAACCACTGCATTATCCGAGATCTCTAAATAAATTAGTCAATGCAAGGCTAGGGTCAGAATGCCGCATGAAAGCCTCACCAACCAGAAAACCGTAAACCCCAGCATTATGCATTTTCTCAACATCCTTCGGCTCAAGAATCCCAGACTCGGTTATCAAAATTCTGTCATCAGGGACTTGATTCAGTAATTGAAGCGTTACATCCAGACTCGTTTCAAAAGTATGCAAATTACGGTTATTAATTCCAATCAACTGATTGTCCAAGTTCAGTGCCCGGTGAAGTTCATTCTCATCATGAACCTCTACCAATACATCTAAATCCAAAGACTGTGCAGTCTCCAATAACTGCTTTAACTCATCATCTTTAAGGGCTGCAACTATAAGTAAAATACAATCGGCGCCCAAGGCCCTCGACTCAAGAATCTGATAGGGATCGACCATAAAATCCTTTCGGATGACCGGAAGTTCGCAGGCACTTCTCGCAGCAAGCAAATCCTCATCCGAACCTTTAAAGAAGTCCTGATCAGTAAGTACAGAAATACAACTCGCACCTGCTGATTCGTATTGCACTGCTAACTGTTTAGGCTGGAAATCAGCCCGCAACAATCCCTTGGACGGAGAAGCTCGTTTCATTTCCGCAATTACAGCAGATCGGTTAGACCTAATTTGACTCACTAACCTCTGGGTAAATCCCCGAGGAGCAGTTTGGACCTGAATCATCTCCAGCAATCGATCGGGAGATCGCACCAATTTTCTATCGGCAACTTCTTGACGTTTTCGAGCTATGATACGGTCTAATATAGTGGGCGAGAAACTCATAAATTATTCACCCGTCAATTCTTGAGTAAAACGAACGAGTGATTCAAACTTTGATATAGCTTCACCCGACTCCATTACGTCCCAAGCCGCCTGAACACCATCTTCGATAGAATGTGCACATCCGGCAGTGTAGATCGCGGCCCCAGCATTCAGAGCGACAATATCAGAAGATGGATGATCGTCAGCTACCAGAGCCCGTTTAATCATTTCCAGTGACTGTTCAGCTGTGCTGACAATCAGGTCATCAAGATTACTCAACTCTAAATCAAAGTCTTGAGGCTTGATTCGGTACTCACGAATCGAACCATCCTTCAGTTCAACAATCCGGCTTGCTGCAGACACGCTCAATTCATCTAGACCATCTTCGGAGCAAACAACTAGGACATGCCGGGAGCCGAGGCGATGCATAACTTCTGCTAAACAGGTGAGGAGCGATTCATCAAAAACACCAAGTACTTGGTTCGGCGCACTGGCAGGATTCGTTAATGGGCCAAGTACATTGAAAATCGTACGCATACCAATCTCTTTTCTCGGGCCAATAGCATAGCGCATCGCTGAGTGATGGGCTGGTGCAAACATGAAACCAATGCCTAAGGTCTCTATGCAATTTTTAACCTGTTCTGCATTCAAATTGAGCCGTACGCCGGCTGCCTCAAGCACGTCTGCGGAACCAGATTTCGAAGACACTGAGCGATTACCATGCTTAGCAACCCTTGCCCCGGAGGCAGCTACAACGAAAGCTGATGCCGTGGAAACATTAAAAATATTGGCTCCATCCCCGCCAGTTCCGCAGGTATCCACAAGAAAATCTGGAGAGACCTCCACTTTTTGCGAGAGCTCTCTCATAAGGCTGGCACCGCCGACAAGTTCATCAACAGTTTCCCCTTTCATGCGGAGTCCCATTAAGAGCGCTCCAATCTGCGCTTCAGTTGATTGACCTGTCATAATTGATCGCATCACAGTTGCCATCTCTTCTGCAGTTAAATCATGTCTCGCGCAGACTGCCAAAATTGCGTCTTGAATGGTCATACCCATTCTCCCCCATGGACTGTCAGAAAGTTATTAAGTAACTCATGGCCCTGCTGACTCGCAATCGATTCCGGGTGAAACTGTACACCCTGAATTGTCTTTGTTTTGTGCCTAACGCTCATAATTGCCTCTAGCCTGTTGAGCTCGTCATGGCTCCATGCGGTAACTTCGAGACAATCCGGAACGCTGCCTGGATCTATTACCAACGAGTGATATCTAGTCTGCATTAAAGGTTGGTTCAAACCAAGAAAAACGCCACGGCCATCATGGTGAACCAAACTAGTTTTACCGTGCATCACTCTCGGTGCTCGGACAATTTGACAACCAAAGGCCTGACCAATCGCCTGGTGGCCAAGGCACACACCTAGCAGCGGCACCTTACCCCCAAAATACTCAATCGCCTGCACACTGATTCCTGCCCGATCTGGGTCACAAGGCCCTGGACTTACGACAACATAATCTGGACGCAGCGCGATCAATTCTTCAAGACTCGCCTGATCATTTCGAATAGTTGTGACCCGCTGACCCAACTCACCAAAATATTGGACTAAGTTGTACGTAAAGCTGTCATAGTTATCGATCATCAACAACATCGGTCAGGATCTCACCACCGGACTTTTTAAGTCCTTAAACCCAGTGAGTGCAGCGTTGGCAGCGCGAATCACAGCATGCCCTTTGTTCAAAGTTTCAACCCATTCTGATTGCGGAACCGAATCTGCAACCAGCCCAGCACCTGCTTGAATATGCATAATTCCGTTCTTAATAACTGCTGTCCTAATAGCGATCGCAGTATCCATATTACCGGACCAACCCAGATAACCAATGGCTCCACCGTAAATACCTCTGCGAACAGGTTCAAATTGATTAATCAACTCCATAGCGCGTACTTTCGGTGCCCCAGACAAGGTCCCTGCAGGCAAACAAGCCTTCAACACATCGAGCGCCGACACGTCTGGTCGGACTCGACCCTCGACATGGCTCACAATATGCATCACATGAGAATACCGTTCGATCAGCATGTTATCTGTCAATTTAACAGATCCAATTTCGGCGACACGCCCAACATCATTTCGACCTAGATCAATCAGCATGAGGTGTTCAGAGATTTCTTTTGGATCCGCCAATAATTCCTGCTCAAGGGCCAAGTCCTCTTCATTATTTTTGCCACGTGGTCGAGTCCCAGCGATTGGTCTAACTGAAATGTGACCGTCCTCAAGACGGGCTAGAATTTCTGGTGACGAGCCTACGATATACGTATCATCAAGATTCAGGAAATACATGTAGGGTGACGGATTCAGCACGCGAAGTGCCCGATACAAAGCAAGAGGACTTTCGGGGTAAGGAACTGAAATACGCTGACTCAAAACGGTCTGCATAACATCGCCAGCCTCTATATATTTTTTAACTTCCTCCACAGCGGCTTCAAATGCTTCCTTCTCTATGCTGTACTGGTAGTCTGCCTCGGTAATTGGGTCATGTTCAGAAGGATAAAATGCCAAGGGATCTGTCGCGGATGACAGATCATCCAACATAGCGGCTAGTCGCTCATTAGCCGCAGCAAGCGCGCCAGCTTCCTGTGGGTTGGCATGAGTGATTAACGTTAGCATGCCAGATAAATTATCGAAGACAACTACGTCATCAGAACGCATTAAAACGACGTCAGCTGAGCCTATAGGATCGTTATCTGGAAGTGTTGCAGCCACTTTTGGTTCGACATAAGAAACCGTTTCATAACCAAAATACCCAACCAGACCGCCTGTGAACTTAGGCAGATCTAATTCATCAATTACCCAGGCCGGGGTCTGCCCAAGGCGGATCTGATAATCTGAAATCCAACTAAGTGGATCATCGGTGTCAATAATCTCGACCACATCATTGCACTCAAATCGCGTAATTCGAAAACCAACGACTTCAATCCTTTCACGCGACTGCAATCCAATGCAGGAGTACCGGCCCCATGTTTCGCCGCCCGTGACTGATTCCAATAAATAGGACCATGGCCTATCAGCCAACTTTAAATAGCAAGAGAGTGGTGTTTCCAAATCAGCAAGTCTCTTCACTGCGACAGGAATTCGAGTCAGTCCCAACTCCCTGTAACGCTCAAACGCTTTATCCATCATGGAGGAGTAATTCTGACAACTCATTAATCACGCGATCCGCACCAGCCTGATTGACATCCAAGTCTCCTGCATAACCAAAATTCACTAGGATTGATGACACGCCAGCAGCCTGAGCCGCACCCAAATCGGCACGACTATCACCGACCAAGCATGCCTGTTGCGAGGCAACAGATAACTCGCGCAATGCTTCGTACACCATCTCAGGCTCTGGTTTCTTTGTTTGCAAATCATCCCCGCACACCACAACTTCAAACATCTCATGCAAATCAAATGCAGGGAGCATTAACTCCACAAAGCGCCTCGGTTTATTGGTAACTAAACCTATTTTTTTTCCGCGAGACTTGAGCGTATGAATTGTCTCCACAGCTCCGGGGTACAAAAAACTCGTCTCTGTGCATATCAACTCGTATTGTTCAAAAAATACGGATAGCAACAATCGACAAAGAGGTGATTCCGTTGTGAGACTCAAATCACCGGTCGCATGCTGCGCCGCGCGCTCAATTAATTTATTAGCGCCCTGACCAACCATTTGCGTACCTGCTCCCAAGCCCACGCCAGACAGGCCTGCGCGCGCAAGTGCGATGTCTAATGCACGGGTTAAATCTGGAGCGCTATCCACTAAAGTGCCGTCAAAGTCAAAGAGGTAAGCCTGCATATATTAAGTCTCCTCCTACCCGAAAAGGATGAAAACATATCATTCTTTACCCCCTCAAGCACATCAAGTCCTAGGCAACGCAGGTCAGAGTCCTCTATGATCCTTGCTTAACTCTTACGATGAACCTAGAAACCAATTGATATTATCTCGACCCAACTTACTACTTTTTTTCACACTAACTCTCAGTGTAGTTCACGCCGAAGGAAATACTGCTGCCTCAATCGACTGGGTTGCAGATCCTTTAAGCGATAATCTATGCCCTGGCTTTTATAGCCCGCCATACAGTGAAAGGTCACAAGGCAAAGACATCAGCGCGCAAGCAACAAACACTCGGTACGATGGAGATGATCGAGTAATTCTTACTGGCAACGTTTTAATTAGCCGCGATAACTTCCAACTTGAAGCCGACCGAGTATCGTTTTTAAATTCAACCGGTGACGGCGATGCGGAGGGTAATGTTCGGATTCGTCGTCCAAATACTTTACTGATTGGGGATACTGCTTCACTTAATGTCAGGACAGACACGTTTGATCTTTCCAACTCCTCGTTTATTAATTACAAAAATCGCCTGCGGGGTTCGTCAGATCAGATTATTGGCGAGTCCAATGGTGATTTAGAGTTAGTAGATGGAAACATTACCTTCTGCTCGCCCGGTATAAATTCATGGGATATTCAAGCCAATCGGATTTATTTAAATAAATCATCCGGTCGAGGCTGGGCAGAAGATGTCATTTTTCGCGCGAAAGATATCCCTATTTTCTACACGCCCGCGCTGGGGTTTCCGTTAGATGATCGCAGGCTAACTGGGTTTCTTTTCCCAAACTACTCTTTAGGATCGACCTCAGGTACTGAGATCACCATTCCGTTTTACTGGGATTTAGCGCCCAATTATGATCTTGCTATCCGACCTCGTTTTATGAGCAAGCGTGGAACTGCCATCGGATTACACGGCCGATATCTATTCGAGGACTCTAGCCTCTTGGAAGCCAAAACTGAGCAGCTCTTGAATGACAAGATCGCCCTCAGCGATCGACACATGTCTCGCATAACATTATCCAGCGATCCATCTAAAGCTATGGTTTGGAATATGGCCTATGAAGAGGCGTCAGATGAAACATATCAACATGACCTTGATAATTTTGCTGACCTATCAGACAAACAACAGCTCAATTCATCAATCGAAGCCGCTGTGCGTGGCGATACCTGGACGGCTAGCTGGATGGTGGACAGTATAGATGTAGTCGATTCGACGGTCACTGGTTCTAACGTCAAGTTCTCGAGACAACCACAAATTGCTGCATCCTGGGTTAATCATATTGATAACTGGAAATTTTTTGCTTTTGGCGACGCAACTGCGTTTAATCGGCCGTCAACTGGGCTCCTTAACAACGATCCATCAAGGGGTCACCGGCTATCCACAGATCTAAAAGCGGAATATCCAATGTCTTACAGGTTTGGCTCGCTAGTACCAGCCGCTTTAGGATTTACTCGGTGGTCTGAATCGGCCATTAGCTCCGATACTCAGGGTGGATCATATTTCATCCTTGGTGCTTCATTAGACGGCAGATTAAATTTTGAAAAGACTAGTCGCCACGGCACGTTTCATGAAATAATTCCTAGAGTAAAATTTCTGATTAGAGAGCCAAACAAAGATCTAAATGTCGTAAAATTCGATACGACGGATACTGTAAATGCGACAGATACGGTGAGCCAAATATTTTTGGATAACTCAGTTTCAGGTGGTGATTTCGTTGGCGATACTAGAGAACTTGCGTTATCAGTGACGTCTAGAGGTACTGATGCAAGTGGTATCGAGACATACCGGATTACAGGTGGGCAGACGATTTTCCTGCAAGATCGTGGTGTTACCCTTTCAGGGAAACCAGAACACACAAAACGAGGACCTCTGGTTTTTGAAGCTAGCGCACAACTGGGCAAGTCATTCAACTGGAACACCCGTTTCGTTTCAGTTTCAGACGGCGAAACGATGGATACAGCTACTAATGAATTGAAGTACAAACTGTCAGAGACTGACTACTTTACCCACCGTAT
>CAZFNA010000027.1:0-21879 GCA_964520465.1 uncultured Pseudomonadales bacterium
ATTGCAGGTGATCTCAATCGGGAGTCCTCTGTATCGACAGACTCGGCGGGGGCCGAGCGATTGAAGCGAAATGTTAGGGAGATTGGCTCAATAAGTCCATCAGAAGCTTTAACGTTTTACTTAAAGTCCGAGCACTTCCCTCATTGAATATAAGCCAGGATCCTGCT
Source organism: uncultured Pseudomonadales bacterium (assembly GCA_964520465.1). GTDB lineage: Bacteria > Pseudomonadota > Gammaproteobacteria > Pseudomonadales > Litorivicinaceae > HIMB30. The sequence goes on from CAZFNA010000027.1 coordinate 168, forward strand.
TAGATGCCCACAGCGCAGCGCGCACAGCACCATTCGCGAACGTTCGCCTGCTTGAGGCTTTGTGAGTAATTTCGACTCGCTCGCCTTCACTCGCGAACAAAACAGTGTGTTCCCCGACAATATCTCCGGCTCGGACAGTCGCAAATCCTATTTGCTTTTTAGGTCGGGCGCCGACTTGACCTTCGCGACCGTAAACAGCTATTTGATTAAAGTCTCGATCAAGAGCTTCTGAAACAATTCGACCCATTGCCAATGCCGTTCCACTCGGCGAATCCACCTTGTGACGGTGATGCGCCTCGAGAACTTCGATATCCACTGAATCACCGAATACTTGGGCAGCACGATTAAGTAAATCAAAAACTACATTAACACCCACGCTGAAATTTGGAGCAAATACTATGGGTATAGTTAAAGCAGCCTCTTGAATCAACATCTCCTCATCTGCTGAAAATCCAGTTGTACCAATCACGCAAGGTAAAGTCTGTTCAACGCACCAGGCGATGTGTTGAACACTCGCCTCGATGGTTGTAAAATCGATAACTACAGGATTTTTCTCAGAGAAATCGGATAATGATGATCTGATCGGCGCGTCTTGCTGAGGAAAACCAACTAATTCACCCGCGTCTAGTCCAACCAGGCCTGACCCACTACGAACTGTTGCCCCCACTAATTGAGCACCTGTAGTTTCGATTGTGGCTTCGACTAGCGCACGACCCATGCGGCCGGAGACTCCGGTAATCAAAATGGCAGCCATTACAATTTCATTTCATCAAAAAATGACTTAACACTATCGAACCATCCTTGGCGCCGTGGTGTATGCGTTTCATGATTCAACGTGTAATGCAGCTCTTCGAGTAACTCTCGCTGCTTCAACGTCAAATTAATTGGTGTTTCGATTGCAACACGGCAGAGCAGATCTCCCTTTGCACCGCCCCGAACTGGCTTCACACCTTTGGCACGTACTCGAAATAATTTAGCTGTCTGCGTACCTTCTGGTATTTTTAATTTAACCCTGCCGTCTAAAGTCGGCACTTCAAGATCTCCGCCAAGTGCCGCATCCGTAAAAGAGATTGGTACTTCACAATAAAGGTCCTTCCCATCACGAGTGAAGATGCGATGTTCCTTCACATTAACTTGAACATAGAGATCTCCAGCCGGTCCGTTGTTAGCACCAATCTCTCCCTCACCCGACAGACGAACACGATCGCCCGTATCTACGCCAGCAGGGATTTTCACTGAAAGCGTCTTGGTCTCTTCCTTGCGACCTTGGCCTCGGCACTCGTTGCATGGATCAGTAACAACTCGACCTTGGCCCTGGCAGCGAGGACAGGCCTGCTGGATTTGAAAAAAACCCTGCTGCATCCGGACTTGTCCCTGCCCATTACAAGTCTGGCAAGTTTTGGGAGATGATCCTGCCTTAGCGCCACTTCCATAGCATTTTTCGCATTCTGCAAGCCGAGGGATACGGATAGTCTTATCGACGCCGAAAACCGCCTCCTCTAAAAGCAAATCGAGGGTGAACCGCAGATCGCTGCCGCGCTGGACCGAGGATCGACCCCGACCACTTTGGCCCGCACCACCAAAAATATCACCAAAAACATCGCCAAAAATATCCGAAAAACTTGCACCGCCACCAGAACTACCCATATCACCAAATGCGTCATGACCATGTCGATCATAGGCAGCACGTTTTTCAGGCTCAGATAAAACTTCGTAAGCTTCGGAAAGCTCTTTAAATTTAGCCTCAGCCTCAGAATCACCTGGATTACGATCTGGGTGAACCTTCATAGCGAGGCGGCGATAGGCCTTTTTTAGATCCCCTTTGGATATGTCCGCGGATACCCCAAGAGTCTCATAATAATCCCGTTTGGCCACTCACCTCTCCTTCCGTGAGATATCAATACTCAAATTCACTTTTTTTCATCATCCTTAACTTCTTCAAACTCAGCATCGACAACATCCTCCGCCTCCTTGACTGATTCTGAACTCGCACTTGCATTACTGGCTCCGGGATCTGCTGCAGCATATAATTTTTCAGCGATAGCTGCAGATGCCTCTGTTAAATCAGTCGTTTTGGCCCTAATCACGTCCGCATCATCCGATACCAAAACTTCTTCCAAGTCAGTTAACGCTTTCTCTACGGGAGATTTTTCTTCATCTGTAAGCTTGTCTCCCGCCTCTTCCATCGACTTTCTGGTAGCGTTCATAATGCTATCAGCCGAATTTCGCGCCCCTATGAGTTCTTCAAACTTTTTATCAGCGTCGGCATTAGCCTCTGCATCTTTGACCATCTTTTCAATTTCTTCATCTGATAGCCCAGAAGAGGCCTTAATCACAATCGACTGTTCTTTTCCTGTAGCTTTGTCTTTCGCTGAGACATTCAGAATGCCATTCGCGTCAATATCAAATGCAACTTCCACTTGGGGCATGCCGCGAGGCGCTGGCGGGATATCTGCCAGATCAAACCGGCCCAAGGATTTGTTTTGACCAGCCTGTTTACGCTCGCCCTGCACAACATGAATTGTCACGGCTGTCTGGTTATCTTCAGCAGTTGAAAAAACTTGGGTCTTCTTAGTAGGAATGGTCGTATTTTTTTCAATCAATGCGGTCATGACCCCGCCCATAGTTTCAATACCCAATGAAAGAGGAGTGACGTCAAGCAACAAAACATCTTTCACATCCCCAGCGAGAACCGCACCCTGGATTGATGCTCCTATTGCTACGGCTTCATCAGGATTCACGTCACGACGGGGGTCTTTATCGAAAAATTCTTTTACTTTCTCCAGCACCAAGGGCATACGGGTTTGGCCGCCAACCAAAATCACATCATCGATTTCAGATGCTGAATGGCCGGCGTCCTCAAGTGCCTGTTTCACAGGTGCTAATGTCCGTTCGACCAGATCCCCTACCAAAGACTCAAGCTTAGCCCGATTTAACTTTACTGTTAGATGCTTTGGGCCACTAGCATCAGCAGTTATATATGGCAGATTTATATCGGTCTGTTGGCTCGATGAAAGTTCAATCTTAGCTTTTTCCGCTGCTTCTTTTAGGCGCTGCATCGCCAGAGGATCACCCTTTAAATTCATTCCTTGTTCTTTCTGAAATACCTCCGCGAGGTAATCAATAACCCGCATGTCAAAGTCTTCACCACCAAGAAATGTATCGCCGTTAGTCGATAAAACTTCAAACTGATGCTCTCCGTCGACCTCTGCAATTTCAATGATTGAAATATCGAACGTGCCTCCGCCAAGGTCATATACTGCTACAACAGAGTCCCCGCGAGCCTGATCCATGCCATAAGCAAGCGCTGCGGCGGTTGGCTCATTTATTATTCGTTTAACATCGAGTCCTGCGATTTTCCCAGCGTCCTTGGTTGCCTGACGCTGGCTGTCATTGAAGTAGGCAGGAACAGTGATAACAGCTTCAGTGACAGACTCACCTAAATACTCCTCTGCTGTCCTCTTCATTTTTTTTAAGATTTCTGCCGATACCTGCTGTGGTGCCAGTTTATTGCCTCTAGCTTCAACCCAAGCATCTCCATTCTCTGCACCAACGATCTTGTAGGGCACCATCTGAATATCTTTTTGCACAACATCATCGCTAAATTTACGGCCAATTAATCGTTTGACGGCATAGACGGTATTATTAGGGTTGGTCACGGACTGACGTTTTGCTGGCTGGCCAACCAAAATCTCATCGTCCGTGTATGCAATTATAGAGGGCGTTGTCCGATCACCTTCCAAGTTTTCAATCACTCGTGGTTTGCCGCCTTCTAGCACTGCAACACAAGAATTTGTAGTCCCCAGATCTATTCCTATGATCTTACCCATGGTCTTTCCTCTCTAATTCATTCATGTCCGGATCCCCGGATTACTTATCTAATTTATTGCGGTTTTCTCACCGCGTTCAAGGGCTTAATCCGATCCGGCCTTGGCCACCACCACCATTGCTGCGCGAATCACGCGCCCCTCTAACTTGTAACCTTTTTGCATAACAGCCATAACCGCATTTATGTCGTATTCCACGGACTCAACCATACTCATTGCCTGATGTTCTTTTGGATTGAATGGCTCACCTATGGGATTCAAGGGCTCAACGCCATGTTTAGCTGCTACATCAAGCAATAGCTTGTGAGTCATCTGAGTCCCCTCCAGCATAGCTGGGTCAAAACTTTCAGTTGCTTCAGCTACTTCAAGCGCACGATCCATTGAGTCCAAAACCGCCAGCAGATCCTTGACAAATTTTTCAACAGCGTACTTGTGAGCACTTTCTACATCACGCTCAGCTCGACGTCTCACGTTTTGTAAATCAGCCTGAGCTCTCATAAGAGCTTCTTTCAACTCGTCTACCTGAGTATTAAGGCTAGCTGTATCAGCGTCCGCAGATAAATCAGAATTTTCACTAAGTTTTTCGATCTCTGGCTTCGACGGACCACTTTCCGTATAAATTTCTTTGGAGTTTGCCTCATCAATGACGTTCTTGGTATTGTTTGGGTCGGGGACTGATTTTTCTTCAGCCATTTTCTCCTCCTTGTTATTACGCAACTACGCTACAATGGTTACTGACACGGATGTATGAGGTCATATCCGTCAGTTTCAACAGACAATTAAATGCTCTTACAACTCAACATTCAAAATTTGGCCACGCTAGCCTCAGTTAATCTCGACTTTAGTCAGGGATGTATTGCGATAACTGGAGATACTGGAGCTGGTAAGTCACTAATCCTAGATGCCCTAGAATTAGCCCTAGGAGCCCGCGCAGACGCCAGTCTTGTTCGCGCAGAGACCAGTCGAGCCGATATAACTGCATTATTTGATATTGAAAACTTGCCGTCAGCCAAACTTTGGCTTAAAGATAGTGATTTGGATGCGGATAATGAATTAATATTGCGCAGAACATTGACTTCGGAAGGTAGGTCTAAAGCCTACATAAACGGCTCTCTTGTCTCAACATCCCAGTTAAAAGAGCTGTCTGAAAAACTTATTCTTATGCATACCCAAAACGCAAATCAGAAACTGCTGCAACCAAAGCACCAGCTCGAACTACTTGATGACTTTGCCGACAAGGGTCAATCTTTTCAAGCATTTCAGACAACCTATGATAATTGGTCGGATGCACTATCTGAACTCAACATGTTAGAGGCCGACACTGCAAAAACCAACGCTGAACGCGAACTTTTAGCATTTCAGGTTGAGGAACTAGGTACGTTTCAATTGGCCCATGGGGAATTTGAGAAACTTGATTTGGAGCAGCATCAACTAGCGTCTGGGGATACGTTTATTCAGGTGACTGAACAAGCCCTCGCTCAACTCTCTAATGAAGAAGATGGTGGGCTCATTAGTCACACGGAACGACTTGCCAACGAACTAACTGAGGCTTCTGATGGTCAGACTGGACTTACTAACGCATCAGGATTACTGGATCAAGCTGCCATTGCTCTAGCCGAGGCCAAAACTGAGATTCAACATGCACGAGATCGGTTCGACTTAGATCCAGAACGATTACAGTTTGTGGAGGATCGACTTACTCAAGCCTTTTCACTCGCCCGGAAATACAAAATTGAGCCTAATCAGCTGGTGGCTCATCATCAAGGACTCTTACTGCGACTTGCAGGAATCGCTGATGCAAATGATCGAATTCCGATACTCAAGCACCAATTAGCTGAGCTCGAGGAAGTTATGTCGAGCAAAGCACGAGAGTTAACTGACAAAAGAATTAAAGCGGCAACAATTCTATCGGTTCAAGTTGCTCAACATTTCCCAGCTCTTGGTATGGAACATGCGCTTCTAGAAATTCGTCTCTTGGACCGAGACTCATTAGGAGCCTCTGGAATTGAAACCGCTCAATTTTTCTTTCAGCCCAACCCTGGTCAGCAAGGCGGACCGCTTTCAAAAATCGCATCAGGAGGTGAGTTGTCACGTGTAAATCTTGCGATTCAGGTTAGTACCGCGACCCGACTGGCCACACCAACACTTGTATTTGATGAAGTAGACGTAGGCATCGGTGGCAAAACTGCGGCAAAAGTTGGAGAGCTTTTGACTGAACTCGCAAGCAACGCCCAAGTCTTAGTAATCACACATCAACCGCAGGTCGCGGCACAAGCTGATCAACAGTTGCATATTTATAAACAATCGGCGGCAGATACTACTGTGTCAGAAGCTCGGTTGCTCTCACATAACGAACGCATAGACGAAATAGCGCGTATGGTCGGTGGCCACACCGTCACCGAAAGCGCGCGCCGAACGGCGGAGGAGTTGCTCCGCCACTAAGTTTAATCGGTTGGATTCTTTAATCGGTTGGGTTGCAGGAAACGAATTCCCATATTGAGAGCTGCCTTAGTCAGGACTTAGTTCAGTCATAATTTAGAACATTCAGCACAGATGACGTAAATAATATGAGTATGATCGACAATTTGACACTTGTGGTCTTTAGCAATGTTTTCCTGAAGTATTTCGATTTCGGGACTCTCATACTCAATCACCTTATGACAGCGCACACAAACAATGTGATCATGATGTTGATCTGGCTTTAATTCGAATACGCTTGTGGTGCTATCAAACTGATGACGCTCGACTAAATCCGCCTCCTCAAACTGCGTCAACACCCGATATATAGTCGCTAAGTTAACATCCACCCCAGACTCGTGTAATTTTCGATAAACAACCTCTGCCGACATATGCTCGCCCTCGTTGGAGAGCAAAAGCTGCAAGACATGTATTCGGGGCAAGGTCGCTTTTAGGCCAACTTTTTTTAATTCATCAGTTTCGTATTGCATGATCAATGGACTCATTCGGTGTGCATCTTTATCATTCTGCCAAGAATTTTGTTTGGAAGATATTAATGCAAGTTATTTTAATACACGTTTTCGTTACTGGCCTCATATTGACAGCCTGCAGCTTCCCTGGAGTCCACAGAAATCCTGTTATACAAGGAAACCAAATAATTAGCGAACGCGTTCAGCGGTTAAAGGTCGGTATGACGCGGAATCAAGTGCGGTTTCTGCTGGGGTCCCCAGTTACTGTTAATACATTTAATCCGAATCGCTGGATCTACCTAGAACGTATAGACTCTTATGGGAAGGTACAGCAAAATAACTACCTAATTTTAAATTTCAAAAACGACCAGGTTTTTGAAATTCAGCGCGAGTCCGGCGGCTCTCCTTCGGATCCACTATCAAAGATCGATACAACTCCACCCGATCTCCTGGATGAACAATCCTGGTGGTGGCCGTTTTGATAAGGACACCAAATATCCCCATTGGGATCGATTCGAGTTTAATTCCAGAGAATTCAACGGCAAGTCCTGATAATTCTGCAGCTCGATGAACGGTTGTCCCTTCGGGCACATCAAGCTCGACAACCTTTTGGATCAGTGATGTCGCGTAAACTACTTGGATCCGCATCAACTCGTCCCGTACAACTTATCAGCACGGTCACTAAAAGAGTCAACCAGACTACCGATGATCTGGGAAAAAACCGCTCCAATCGCCATAGATATAATGCGACCCGAGAACTCAAAATCCAATTCTAAGCTTACTTGGCATGAAGAATCGCCTATGGCTTTGAAACTCCAGTGTCCCGCCAATGACTTAAAAGGTCCATCCACTAATGTTAAATCAATTCGCCTAGGCGCTGTGAGGAGATTTCTTGTAGCAAATGATTGTTCGATACTTCCTTTTCGGATTACCAGCTCACCAACAATCATATCCTCAGACTGTTCCAAAATCCGAGCCGTTGAACACCAAGGTAAAAACTCCGGATAACGAACAAAGTCGTTTACAAGTTCAAACATTTGCGCTGGAGTGTGAGACACTAAAGCAGATCGCTGAATTTTAGGCATCATTTCCTCAATCGCCGTTTGACGAAACGGCAAATATACTTAAAGTCGCCCGCCATGGCCAAAAAATCGAAAATTAATTCTAATCAGGTTGCAGCTAATAAACGAGCGCGATTTGATTACCATATCGATGAAACATTCGAGGCTGGCCTACAATTGCATGGCTGGGAGGTTAAGTCTATACGCTCAGGCAAGGCCAATCTCAGTGATACTTATGTCGTCGTGCGAAATGGAGAAGCCTATCTTCTTAATGCTCAGATAACGCCGCTTGAATCAGCATCGACGCATGTTATTGCCGATCCAACGCGATCGCGCAAATTGTTGCTTCACAAAAAAGAGCTTGCCACAATTCATGGGGCACTCAGTAAAAAGGGGCATTCATGCGTGCCACTTGAGATGTATTGGAAAGGTCCTTACGTCAAAATAAAGATTGGTTTAGCTCAAGGCAAAAAGCAGCATGATAAGCGCGATACTATCCGCGATCGCGAGTGGAATATTGAGAAACAACGAACCGTTCGCCACAGAGCCCGCTAATGACGGACGCTGACTGGGTCAAGCTAGGATTACTCTGCCTTGCTGGAGCTTCTTCGCCAGGTTTGTCTTGGTTTGTAATTTTGTCAATGTCAGCAACTAAGGGCCGTTCTGTTGGGGTCAGTGGTGCATTGGGTCATGGTCTAGGCATCACGACGTTCGCTTTAATTACAGTATTTGGGCTTTCAGCCATTCTGCTAGCCTTGCCTCAGTTCACAAGCGTACTCACATTTGGTGGTATTAGCTTACTCTTATATTTCGGATACCAACTACTGATAGCTGGTGCACCACCACTTCCAGACAAATTAACACTCCAAAGTGGTTTCATCGCAGGCTTCTCAGTTGCCATCATCAACCCTAAAGTCTTGATTTTTTTTCTAGCCGTATTTGGACCCTTTGTACAACCAAGCCATACCTTCGGAACGCAAATTCGCATGGGTATCATGGCTGGTATGATCGACGCAATTATTTATATTGCTGTAGCAATCGCTGGAAGTACTATAAACCATTACCTTGATGGAAGCCGATTAACAGCTATTAATCGGGCTATTGGTCTAGTTTTATTAGTGTCAGGACTAATATTATTTATCCAAGAGATATCAAGTTTCGCGTAAATAGTCGATACTATTTGCCTGGGGACGATATGGATTCGACGCCGGTAACAAAACCAAATGTGCATGCCGAGCAGTTCTACAGTGTTCGTTAACCCAACTGTCGGCTCGTTAGCTTTAACTGCCAACGACGAAAACTACGCTCTAGCAGCTTAATGCTAGACCCTGAGTGGGGATCGTCTCTGGTCTTTACTAACAGGGTTCAAAACAGAGACTCGCTCCGCGATTGGGTCAGGGATCAAAGGGCTAAACTTGAACTTGACTCGGGTCAGTAATCCCTGTGCGTTGGGAGATCTGCCCCTAAATTTAAAAACGCGACTAAGCATGTAGAGCGTTTGGCAGCGTGCTGACGGACGCGGGTTCAAATCCCGCCGTCTCCACCAAATCAACATTCTGATTGATTCGCACAGGTCAGAAAATGCACGAAAGCCCCAATCAAATGGGGCTTTTTTGTTTCTAGAAGGCCCTCAGAGGTTCGCCTGGTTCCTAAAGGTTATGGATCATCGAACGTAACATCAGAATCGAACTGCCGGAATAGGGGTTTTGAATGGTCACCCATAAGCCATTTAACACGTGAATACGTGGTGGCATAGATTTATTGATAATCTGAAGATTGGATTAGCGCTTAACTCTCGGAACTGGCATGGACAAGTCAGTCTCTGTGATAACGTTAAGCCTCTGCCTACAACTGCAAAAAAATAATTTCAACAAGCAATTCATGTAACGTCTGAAGTGATAAATACCTGAGCTATAGAGGCACCGAGTATAAAGTGTTTTTATTGCGCTTAGGACGGTTTTAGTCAGCTTAAATGCAAACAACCTAAACAAGTTCCGTGGAGTTCTATGGTTGAATGATCCGGACTAAACCCAGCACTATCAGCCAGCGCATGAATCTTCGCCTCAAATTCCTCATCCACCATTTCTAGGACTAAGTTACAACCATCGCAGATTGCAAAGCTGGTAGCATTTGACGAGTCACAATTAGAGTTTTGGCATATGATGTAGCTGTTGATACTTTCAAGTTTATGAATTAATTTAAAATCAATCAGCTTATCCAGCGCACGATACACTTGAGGCGGTGCTTTCATGCCCATGCTCCTTAACTCGTCAAGAATAGAATAAGCAGACAAGGGCTTTGCAGCTGTTAACAACGTATCCAAAACTAGAGATTGATTCCTTGTTAATTTCGTATCAGAGTCCGATGGCTTAGTCACAAATTACTTGCCTCACATGTTAGGTTTAAATAGACGTTCAATAGTTCATTACATCGGCTTAAGTTTGTCTAAGTTTGCAGACGCTTACTATAAAGAGCAGAAGTAGAGCCGCCACTATGCTTGGGCCAGTGGGCGTATCCCAAGTCAATGAACCATAAAGACCAAAACACACAGCGGTTATGCCAATTAAAACTGCACTTAAAGCCATCTGCTCCGGTGATTTGGCAAAACGTCTTGCCGCTGCCGCCGGAATAATCAACATAGCAGTAATCAGTAACACCCCGACAATTTTCATCGCAATTGCAATTACAAGCGCCATAAGAATCATAAAAATTAATTCGCTCCGTTCGGGCTTCAACCCCTCAGCTTTTGCAATTTCTTCGCTTACAGTTGCGGCAAATAATTGTTGCCAGATCATGCAGAGGATAATTAGTACGCCGGCACCACCAATCCAGATTATCAATAAATCGCTTTGGTGTACTGCTAAAATGTCTCCGAATAAAAATCCCATTAAATCAACTCTTACCCATGTCATAAAGGACAAGGCAATTAGACCGATGGCTAAAGCTGAATGGGCCAACAAACCAAGCAAAGCATCAGACGACAAAGGTGCGATTTGGCGAAAAAGTAAAAGCGCGAGAGAGACAACGGCGCAAATTACAAAAACTGCTAAAGTAATATTTACTTCCAATAGTATGGCTATGGCCACGCCAAGTAGGGCAGAGTGCGAAAGAGTATCGCCAAAATATGCGAGTCTCCGCCAAACTACGAAGCAGCCCAGTGGTCCCGCCACAATTGCAACGCCGATGCCACCTAAAAGTGCTCGTATCAAAAAATCATCAAACATTTATAGGTAATCCTGTGCTCCTTAAATCATATCCTTCGTTCACTATTTTTTTCCCTAGATTCAATAGTACCGTCTAAAGCGTGGCTATGATCATGAATGTGATTATATAAAGCTAAGCTTGCTGAAATCTGTTGACCGTAAAGAGATTTAAATTCTGATGAATTGGACACATCTTTTGGCGTGCCCGAGCAACATACATGACCATTCAGACAAATCACTCGATTTGTGGCGGACATAACAAAATGTAAATCATGAGAAATGAGAAGAATCCCACAATTCAAGGAATCGCCTATCCGTTCTATTAATTCATAAAGCGCTGCTTCTCCGGTATGATCTACCCCTTGAACCGGTTCATCCAATACCAGCAATTCTGGACTTTTTATTATCGCTCTAGAGAGAAGTACCCGCTGAAATTCACCGCCTGATAGGTTACGCATCTCCGCTTGAATCAAATGTAGTGAGCCAGTCGCGTCAAGGGCTGACCTGATTTCTTTATCACTGTATTTATGGGTTAGACGAAGGAATCTGGTTACCCGCAGTGGGAGCGTCCAATCAATAGCTAGCTTCTGGGGAACGTAACCTACTCGTAAATTTTTTCTCTGGTGCGCGCTGCCTTCGTCTAAATCCAAGACGCCTAAAGCTAATTTTGCCGCTGTAGTTTTACCCGCCCCATTAGGTCCGATTAAAGTGACGATTTCCCCCGGGTCGACCTGCATCGTAATTCCACGAACCAACCACCGCCCAGAACGATTCACTCCCGCGTTATCAAGTTTTACAAGTGTGCTAGTTGTGCTTGATTGCATAAATTATCTTGTGGCCCGCTTGGATTCTTTATAGTATGTTATAACATACTATGTAGTTCACGAATAGAAATCAGCAAAAGGAAATAGCATGCCTCTATCCAAACTCTTAGCTTTTGGAACAGCTTTTGCCTTACTAGGTGCCCCGATAGCACAAGGCAACCCCACAGTCGTTGCATCAATTAAGCCAATACACTCGTTAGTATCCTCAGTTATGGCAGGTGTTGGCAAACCATTTTTACTGGTAGAGGCCGGCTCACCTCACACCTATTCATTAAAACCAAGCCAGGCACGACATCTCCAAAACGCGGATGCTATCTTCTGGGTAGCACATGACGTGGAAACTTTTTTAGAGAAGCCACTAGCCACTATTGCGCAGAAAACGAAATCTGTCGAATTAGGAGATGCTGACGGACTGCTCAAACTAAAATTTAGGGAAGGTGGTTTTTTTGATGAACATGATGAACATGATGAACATGATGAACATGATGAACATGATGATCACGATAAGAGTGAACACGATGATCACGAAAAAAATGAACACGATGAACACGATAAGAATGAGCAGAATGATCACGAGGAATCAGAAACAGATGACAAGCATGATCACGGGGCTTACGATCCACATTTTTGGCTAGATCCTGTAAATGCAAAAGTGATGGTTGATAAAATAAGCACAACTTTGGCGAAGGTTGACCCAGCGAATCGTGAAAAGTACGAGGCCAATGCAAGAAAAGTGAATGCAGATCTAGATAAATTAATCGCAGAGGTGAGTTCCGAATTAGATCCCACTAACGCGGTTGGATATATAGTTTTTCATGATGCTTATCAGTATTTCGAAAATCGCTTTAGGGTCCCGGCTGTTGGCTCGGTAACCATATCACCTGAAAAAATACCGGGAGCAAAACGAGTAAAGGAATTAAGAGATAAAGTTAGAGCCTCAAAAGCAAAATGTATTTATTCTGAACCACAGTTTGAACCTAAGATTTTATCGGTTATTACTGAGGGCACCAAAATACACAGTGGCATTCTCGATCCGTTGGGGGCAGAGCTTAAAAGTGGGCCATCATTGTACTTTGAGTTAATTCGGAATATGACATCTTCCCTGCAGGATTGTTTTTCCTCTTAAGGAAACAGTTACATATCCTTTGACATTACTACCCTAGCCTAGTCTCTCTTGCGGAGAGCCTAGGCTTAGAACGTTAAAGTGATACTGATTCTTCGCTTAATTCAGCCGCTTGGCTGCCTGCAACAAATAAAGAGTTTCAAAAGCAGTCTATTTAGGCCGGCAATAATGAAAAGTTATCAGATAAAAAATTAGCTGTCTCCAGAACAGTAAACCTTTTACAGGAGGTGAGCGGAAGAATTTGACAAGTTAATTTGATGTTAACAAAGCCCAAGCTCCTTGAGGGTTTTAGGTAATATCTTTGTGCTTAAAATTTGCTAAATTAGCAAGAAGGCAAATTTAAATTTCACATAAAGATCAAGTTTTCTAAAAAATACGGATGGTCATGCGTGTCGCAATATTTATTATAATGTTTACGACGCCTGCTTGGGGTGAGACTTTTGATCAATTAGTTGAACGAGGAGGAATTTATTATAAAAAAAATAGTGAAGCATCTTTCAACGGTAAAATTGAAGGTTTAGAGGCAGGTTTTTTTGTAAATGGCATGAAAGAGGGTCTGTGGATTACCTACTATAAGACCGGCACTCCCTTGCAAGAGGCAACTTACAAACACGGAGTACTGGAAGGAACTTTTAAGGCTTACCAACACAATGGGCGTTTGCGATCTAATGGTTCCTATAAAAATGGCAAGCGGTTCGGAGTATGGACTACATATAAAAACGATGGCAGTGTTTGGGAGATTCTTTCAGGCACCTATGAGAATGGGATTGCGATAAGCGATTGACAGATCTACTGCACGATTCTAATTCTATTGAATTACAGGCAGAGACCATCTCTCAATAACCAGAACTTACCAAACAAGTTTTCTATTTTTTTGTTACTAGTTTCTCTGCGCTCACTTCACGGTAATCTTAGGGGGTTAATTAAGACAACATTTCTTTGATTCATATTCAAGTCGGCTCTCCCCAGCCAACAGCAAAAAATTAAACAAAAATCATAAATAAAACCATGATTAAAAAGCCTGTGCATACTGTCCCGGTCACGAAAAGAATCACTGAGCGTAGTATAGCGATGACCTCTTTATCTCCATGCATGACGTAGTTTCCTAGCTCGTGAGCTTCGTCGGAAGAGTCAAGCTACTCTTTTCAATCAAATCTGTCTCGTTTGTTAATTTTTGAAGAAAAAGCAAAATTCTCTCATGAAAGATTTCGTGGACCCATCCACCTAGTTCAGGTAATCCTAGGATTAATGACCTGCCTTCTGATAAATAACAAGCATCTTAAATTCCTTCAAGACTGTTTTATACGAGGTATACGAGGTATACGAGGTATACGAGGTATACGAGGTATACGAGGTATACGAGGAGATTGCACTTTGTACAACAAGTCAGTCAATTACCAAAAGCACTTCTTCAACTTTAGTCAAATTGATTTATCCCGCAAGCCTAGTTTCAGCTAAATTAATTTTAGTTGAGAATCTAAACGACTTACTGCTCCTTTATTTTCCATTTTTTATCTCAAGAACAGACGATTATAATGGAAGATAAGAATCCCTAACCGATTTATAAATCTCAGCTCGAATAATTATAAATACTAGGGAAACTCTACTTAAAATGAAAATGAAAATATATTCCATTTTTATGCAAGAGGATAAAGCTGCGTGTTATTATTATAAGTGAAGGCTGCATATTTTTTTGGAGGCACACAATGACACGCCGAACCGCTTGTGGAAGCCTTCAGGTTTCCACAGAGCTATATCGTTTTATTACAGACGACGCAATTCACGGAACTGGAATCAAAGCACCGGACTTCTGGATGGGCGTCAACACAATCATTAATGAGCTTGCGCCAATAAATCGAGAGTTATTAGCAAAGCGTAATAGTCTTCAGGAAAAAATTAATAGTTACCACCTTGAGCGGAAAGATCAGTCACACGATCCCGTCGATTACAAAGAGTTTCTTACGGAAATAGGGTACCTGCTGCCTGAACCACAAAACGTAATAGTGACCACATCAAGAGTAGACCCTGAAGTTGCCACAACTGCTGGACCCCAGCTAGTAGTCCCAGTCATAAATGCTAGATATGCCCTGAATGCTGCCAACGCTCGCTGGGGCAGTCTGTATAACTCTTTATACGGCACAGACGCGATTTCAACAGATGGCGGCGCAGAACTGGGTCCAATCTATAATTTGCGACGTGGCGAAAAGGTTATCGCGTTTGCCAAGACATTTCTTGATGATTCGGCCCCCTTATCCTCCGGGAGCCATGCTGACGTCACTGAATATAACATTGCTGATGGGCAACTATCTGCAATAACTTCAAAAGGCCACACTACCCTAAAAGACCCAGAACAGTTTGTAGGCTATCGTGGTAATGTCGCTTCGCCGACAGCAATCTTACTGAAAAAGAACAGACTTCACTTCGAGATACAGATCGATGTGACAACTCAAGTTGGTCAAACCGATTCTGCAGGGGTGAGCGATATCTTGATGGAATCAGCACTGACAACCATCATGGACTTCGAGGACTCAGTGGCAGCAGTTGATACTGAGGATAAAGTGGCCGTCTATAAAAACTGGCTTGGTCTGATGAGAGGAGACTTATCCGCGCCTGTGACTAAAGGCAGAGAAAAATTTACCCGCAAACTGGCAAGTGACCGCACTTATGCCACACCAGAGGGTGGTGAAATCACCTTGCCAGGTCGCGCACTTATGTTTGCTCGCAATGTTGGTCATTTGATGACCAATGAGGCCATTCTCGATCAAAAAGGGCTAGAGGTACCTGAAGGTATCCTCGATGCCATATTTACCGTATTAATAGCAATCCATGATTTAAAGCGCACAAAAAATAAAAATTCGCGCGCCGGAAGCGTCTACATAGTAAAGCCTAAGATGCACGGCCCTGAAGAAGTAAGCTTTGCCAACCGTCTATTTGGTGCGGTTGAAGATCTTCTAGGGCTTGATCGCTTTACCGTCAAAATGGGTATTATGGACGAAGAACGCCGAACAACTGTCAATCTTAAAGGCTGCATCAATGCGGCATCTGAACGTGTTGCATTTATTAATACTGGATTCCTGGATCGAACCGGTGATGAGATGCACACATCTATATATGCCGGTCCAATGATCCGTAAGGGTGACATGAAAAAGTCTATATGGATCGAAGCCTACGAAAACTGGAATGTCGATATCGGCTTGGAATGTGGTCTTCAAGGCAAAGCACAAATCGGCAAAGGAATGTGGGCTATGCCAGACCTTATGGCTGCCATGATCGAGCAAAAAATCGGACATCCTATGTCTGGAGCAAATACAGCATGGGTCCCATCACCAACCGCAGCAACACTTCATGCGACGCATTATCACAAAGTTGATGTATTCAGCCGTCAAAATGGGCTAATGGGTGACCGCAGAAATTCCCTGGACGATATTTTAACTATTCCAGTTGCCCATCAGCCAAACTGGAGTGCGGAAGACATTCAGGCAGAGTTAGATAATAATGCTCAAAGCATTCTCGGTTACGTTGTCCGCTGGATCGATCAGGGCGTAGGATGTTCGAAAGTTCCTGACATCAACAATGTTGGCCTAATGGAAGACCGTGCAACATTGCGTATAAGCTCGCAACATATGGCGAACTGGCTTAGTCATAACATCACTAATGAGACTCAAATCATTGAGACTATGGAGCGTATGGCAGCAGTCGTTGATAACCAAAACAGCCAAGATCCAAGCTATCGCCCGATGTCTCCTCACTTTGATCAGTCAATTGCATTTCAGGCAGCACTTGATCTTATTTTGAAAGGGACTGAACAGCCTAATGGTTACACAGAGCCTGTACTTCACCGTCGAAGACTTGAAGTCAAGGGAAGTGTCTAGCAAAGGTTGACAGTGACTCTGATAGCGCATATTAATTATTGATGCGTTTTGTCGGGGAGAATTTTATGACTCACTTATCAACCATGGTCATGGCAATTTTTTTACTGTGCATCACGGAGGCTCGTGCAGCCGTTAATCCAGAGCCTGTTCAGCAAGTAACCAACTTTGATTCTTTTGAGTTGCCCGAATGGTTTAAAGCAAGTTTTCTTGACTTGTCTGAAGATAACTCTGAGGCCACAGCGGAAAATAAACACCTTGTGGTGTTTTTTTGGCAAGAATTCTGCGCCTATTGTAAAAATACGATCGAGAAAAATCTTACTCAACGATCCATACGTGACAGTTTCGATAAAAGTTTTGAAGTCGTTGCACTGAACATCTGGGGTGATAAGGAAGTATTTGGACTTGATGGGGAAGCAACAACAGAAAAAGAGATCGCTAGATCCTTTGACGTACAGTTTACCCCAACCATTATCTTTTTTGATGCTGGCGGTCAGTCTGTCTTAAGGCTCAACGGCTACGTTTCACCACATGAAATGCAGATCGCACTCGATTACGTGCAAACTAAGGCATATAACGCGCAAACAATCTTTCAATACCTGGCCGCCAACCAGACAAACCCCACTAACGAATCCCTCAATAAGCAGCCGTTCATTGCCAGAAATACTGACCTCTCTGCAAAAGGTCAACCGAAGGCTATTTTATTTGAACAAACAACGTGTCCCGATTGCGATACCTTTCATCGATGCGTACTTTCACTCGATTCAGTTAGACAGCGTTTTCAAGCATTTCATACCGTACAGGTCGATCTTTGGTCAAGCACACCAGTCACCACGCCAACTGGGGATATCAAAACTGCAAAAGACTTCGCGAGAGATATCAAAATCATGTACACACCAAGCTTGGTATTATTTGATGCCAACGGCAAGGAACTGATCCGAGTCGAATCTCAGCTTCGCAGCTTTCATACAGAAGCAGTTCTTGAATACGTAGCAGATGGCATCTACCAGAAAGAGCCGAATTTCCAAAGGTACATTGAGGAGCGCGGTGATCTCATCCGGGCTAGAGCAGACCAGGGAAAGTCGTTAAGTACCCGAGACATCTGCCCTGAACTATATAAGTAACACTCCACTTCCCCTGCATGTATAATCAATCCTGCAGGGGCGCACTAGCTGAGAAGTACCCTTTGAACCTGATCCGGTTAATACCGGCGTAGGGAGCTAATTCAATACAGTCTCAACTTGTGTTGACCTTCTGCGAGCGATATTTAGTGAATCAGGAGTCAACTCATGCGCCTACCCAAATCCCTTAAATACGCCTTATACGGCATATGGATTGTAATAGTCCCAGTCAAACAAGTCTTTGCTGATGATGTCACTGTGCTTCTAGACTGGTTTGTCAATCCAGATCATGCCCCATTGATCGTGGCTCAGCAGCAAGGTTTTTTCGAACAAGCCAATCTAAAGGTTACTCTTGTAGAACCAGCAGATCCCTCGCTGCCTCCAAAACTTGCAGCAGCAAAACAAGCTGACCTCGCAGTCACTTATCAACCATCATTAATGGTAGATTTAAATAATGATCTGCCATTAATGAGAGTTGGCACATTAGTTGGTAGTCCACTGAATTCATTAGTTGTTCTTGCTGAATCAGACATTAAACAGATAGGCGACCTTAAAGGAAAAACTATTGGTTTTTCAGTTGGTGGATTTGAGGATGCTCTTCTTGGCGTAATGCTTGAAAAACACGGGCTCACACTTGATGATATTGAGCTTGTAAATGTCAATTTTGCATTGTCGCCCTCACTTTACGCTCGCAAGGTAGATGCTGTCATTGGAGCGTTTCGAAACTTCGAATTAAACCAAATGGATATTGATGGTCGCCCCGGAAGGGCCTTTTTTCCAGAGAACCATGGCGTACCTCACTATGAGGAACTCATCCTAGTCGCACATCCGGATTTCGCAAAACAAAACAAAATCGAAAGATTTCTTAACGTTGTTGACCAAACGACTGCGTGGATCGCTCAGCACCCTAATGAAGCATATCAATCTTTTGTTAGTTATCGACCAGCCGATCTGGACAATGAACTAAACCGTCGCGCTTGGGGAGATACCATACCAAAGCTTGCCCGAAAAACTAGGATAACAGACATCAATGCATGGAATCGGTTTGCACAATTTATGGTAGATCAGGGCCTCATCAAAACCGTGCCAGACACTACCACTTATCTATTTCAACCAGAAATTGAATGACTGAAGTATTCGGCATAATCGCCCCAGTATTAGCACTGGGGTTTATTGGTTACATCGCCACACGATTTGGATTTTTCCTGGCCACTCATCGTGACGGGCTGTCCAAATACGTATTTGACTTCGCAGTGCCTATGCTTCTATTTTCCGCAGTCGTCGAACTAGAAACACCAAAAGTATCAGCAATCGATCTCTTCGTTAGCTATTACCTTCCACTAGTCAGCGTCTTCGTAATCGGGCTTGTGATTAGCTGGAAATTGTTAAAACGCTCTATTATCGAATCAATGGTAATTGGTCTCGGCTCGTGCTTTTCAAATACTGTGCTCCTGGGGATCCCGTTAATTCCCAGAGCACTTGGTGAAGAAGCACTTTTTCCACTTTTTTTGCTGATCTCTGTCCATGGGATTTCTATTTTCATAGCAGTGACGGTGGCAATTGAAATTACACGTGGTCGAAATGCAGGGTTAACGAACCTACTTAAACAAATTGCCCGAGGACTACTAGAGAATCCTTTGATAGTTGGCCTAGCTCTCGGTTTTTTGTGGAAAGTAACGGGATTTGGAATTCATTCAGTTGCCGCTGATATGTTTCAGTTGGTTTCGACTAGTGTCGTTCCAGCTGCTCTTTTCGTACTCGGAAGCTCACTAGCAAGCTACTCTATTTCAGGATCAGTTGGACCAGCCATTTTAGTAACAACCCTTAAAAATATAGTGCATCCAGTGAGTGTATTTTTTATTGGGAGTTGGTTGGGCCTAGAGGCTCTTTGGCTTGCTGTTGCTACTATGCTGGCTGCGATGCCAACTGGAATCAATATGTATCTATTTGCCAATCGCTACCAAGTCTCACAATCAACAGCTGCAACAAGTATTTTCGTCTCAACCACCTCATCAATTTTTACAATTTCAATTGCAATCGCACTTTTAAGAAGTGTCTAAGGCTCGATCAAAATTGCCCGAAAATCATTCACGTTTGTACCAGTAGGACCCGTAATAACAGACTGGCCCAGTGCTGTAAAAAAAGTATGCGCGTCTTGTCGGATCAAAGCGTCTCGATGATCTAGTTTAATCTCCCTAGCTTTTAAAAGCGTCTGATCATCAATCAGAGCGCCCGCTACTTCCGCTTTACCATCAACACCATCTGTATCGCATACAATGGCAGAAATACCGCGCTCACCTCCGAATGCATCAACCAAGGCGAGAGCAAAATGAGCATTGGGACCACCAACTCCTGAACCTGTCACTTTGACGGTGGTTTCCCCACCGGACACAAGGCAAAGGGGTCTCTCTAAGGTACGTTGGCGACGCTGCCAAAGAGCTATATCAGCCATTGCACGAGCAATTGTCTCCGAATCCCCCTCGATAGAGTCGCCAAGCATCCAGCAATCAATACCCTGTGACAAAATATAAGATTCAGCAGCCTTCAATGACTTAGACGGGGCTGCAACGATAGTAGTTGTTACTCGATCAAAGCATGGAGCATCTGGCAATGGGGTGGCATTCTTCATGTCACTCAACCATGGACGTAATTCATCGACTAAATCTATCTTGTACCTTTCTAATATCTCAACCGCGTCCTGTTGAGTGGTATAGGCTGAAACAGTCGGACCTGATGCAATAAATTCAATGCGATCACCGGGCACATCAGACACTAAAAAATTCACAATATTTCCCCGGCAGGCCTCAACTAAACGACCACCTTTTACTAATGATAATTGCTTCCTCACAGTATTCAGTTCAGAGATGGTGGCTCCAGATGCTAACAGAACGCTATGAGTCTGCATCTTTAGCGTGGGATCCATCAAAGGCAGAGGCGCCGACATAAGTGCAGAGCCACCACCTGAAATTAAACAGACCATCCTGTCATCAGGTCCTAATGAGTTAGCGATTGCCAAAGCTGCCTCAGCCGCCTCTAAACTCCCTGCGTTAGGTACAGGATGAGATGCTTCAATGACACGAAGCGTTGTCGTAACTTCGTGACCAAGAGGCAAAATGCAGAGGCCTTCAATATCACCTAAACAATCAGCCGCGACTTTTGCATGTTGAGAAGCAGCCTTACCTACAACTAAAAAAATTGTGCGGCCTGAAATAGGTGGGAGCGCCTTTAGGTAGGGCTCTAGACAACTGGCTTGAGCTGCTTTAACCGCCTCATCAAAAGCAGTTCGCAAAATACATCCCGAATTCAAAGGCCGGTCACCTGGACGATTAATCCGAACATCTTTAGGAATTTTTCACAAAATACTTGAGAGACTAGACTGGTGAACACAGCAACTAGTTCAAAAAGAGAAAGCACCTGAGCTAAAGGTTGAACGACTAGCAATATTGCCAGCCGGGTTATATTTAGCAGCGCCTCGGTTAAATCAATCCCGTATTGGCTATACATACGTGCGATTCATGCTAGTCCGATCGATACGAATGAAGGGAGACACTTCGTAGAAGTAGAATATTGTAGGTTTTAACGTATAACCAAAAAAGGAAATCAAAAGTTTGGCTAAGCTTAGGAATTTAGCCAACTAAAATGCCAGCATCAGAATCGTGCTAGCCATTGCGATTAGCATTAATGCGAATCCTGTATCTCCGTGAGTCAGTTCTTTCAAGATTTTCATTTCACCCTCCGAGGTTACTATTTTCCATCA
>CAZFNA010000028.1:0-3200 GCA_964520465.1 uncultured Pseudomonadales bacterium
CATACTGATATAGAGCACGGTAGCTAGCCAAGCAAGCAATCATTATGGGATCCGGCTGCTGACCACTCCGCAGAGTCGCTTCCACTTCCTGCTCTATAGTCTTGAGCACCTCACTTTCCTCATCACTACACTCATAAATGTATTCATTGATGAAGCATTGCAGTGCTAACGCTTGTTGGAATTTCAAAAGTTCTGGACTTGTTGAGATGGATGGCAAGCTCAATAAAATTTCAGCACGGATCGTCGTTAGGAAGTTTTCCACCTGTCGGTCTGGCAATGGACAAAGCGACATCAACTTCAACAACAAACACGATTCAGCAAAAACAGAAATGATCTCAGAGATGCCTCGATCAAAACGACCAGAGGAATAACTCTCAGCTACTGCTTTAAACCAGGACTCGAATTTTAGAAGACTGATGCTTGCTTTGGCAACGCTTTTTGGTCGACCTCCAGCTCTATTATCCAATATAATTTCGACTACTGGAATTAAATCAGAGCGAGGCCTTTTGAATCGAACTCCGTCTAATGCGTTTCCCAGATTAACAAGTGCTTTGACATAACTCGGATTGATATCAATGGCTCTCCAGTAACTGTCAATCGCGCCCTCTAAGTCATTTCTTTGCCCCAGCAAGACCCCTAAGTTGTAGTGGGCTTCGGCATAGTCAGGCTTCATCGTAAATGCTTGCGTGTAGCTCGCTTCAGCTTCGTCTAATCTACCCAATTCTTGGAGCGTGTTACCCAAGTTGCTATAGGCTTCGGCATAGCCAGGGTTCAATGCGATCGCTTGCCTTAAGCTCGCTACGGCTTCATCTAACCTGCCCAGTTCTTTGAGCGTACTGCTCAAATTATTGTAGGCTTCGGCAAAGTCTGGCTTTAATGCTATCGCCTGCCTATTACTTTTTTCAGCCTCATCGAATCTACCCCGTTCTTGAAGCGTGACACCTAAGTTACTGTAGGCTTCAGCATAGTCAGATTTCAACACGATCGCCTGGGCGTAGCTTTCTTCAGCCTCTTCCAATCTTCCCAATTCTTGAAGCGTGATGCCTAAGTTGTTGTATGCTTCAGCATAGTCAGATTTCAACACGATCGCCCGGGTATAGCTTGCTTCAGCCTCATCTAACTTACCGAATTCTTGAAGCATGTTGCCCAGGTTGTATTGGGCTTCAGCGTAAGTAGGCTTGGATACTATCGCTTGCCTGTAGCTCGCTGTAGCCTCATCGAATCTGCCAAGTTCTTTGAGCGTGATACCCAAGTTGTTGTGGACTTCAGCATAGTCAGGCTCCAACATAATTGTATATCTGTAGCTAGCTGCAGCTTCATCTAACCTGCCCATTTTTTTTAGGGTGTTGCCCAAACTATAGTGGGCTTCGGCATAGTCGGGCTTTAATGCAATCGCCTGGCTACAGCTGGTTGCAGCCTCTTCTAATCTTCCCAATCCTTGGAGCACGCTCCCCAAGTTGTTGAGGGCTTCGGCGTCTTGCGGAGATAATTGCACCGATTTTTGGATGGCAGCTAGTGCCTCACTCATTCTGCCAGTGTGTTTAAGTACTGCGCCGAGTACTTTCCAACCAAAAGGATGCTCAGAGAATTCTTGAGTAAGGGACAGCGCTAGCTTTTCAGCTTCATCGTATCGTCCGTTTTTATAAAGCTCTAACAGAGTATTGAGTTGTGCCTGAGATGGGCCTGCACTATTCACATTTTCTGATTTCTTCATGGAGGCTAGCTGTGCTTGTAGAGCATTTAACTTCTCTGCAGCTACGCCATTCTCCCCCCCCTCAGTAATGACTTGCTGAGCAGTTTCAAACTGTTGTGCTCTAATCAGCGCATCAATATAAGCGAGCCAAAACTGTTCAATGTTCGGGTTCGCTTCAACAGCAACTCTAAATAATGGCAATGCTGCTGCAGCCTGATCGACAGAGACGGCTATTAATCCTAAATTGTGATTCGCATCAGGGTGTTGAGGCTGAGTTTCTAAGATCAGACGATAAAGACGCTCGGCTTCCTGAAGCTTGCCCTCTTGATGCGCAGTAATTCCCCGCTGCAGTACTTGCTCAATCGTTGGTTCCATAGACCCTGGTTCTCATGATTATTCAAAATAAGGAATTTCAAAGCAATATTAGCAATCCAAACTACCAAAGAAGACATCAGAATTTAGACAGAGAAGAAATATGAACGTGTCATTTTTAGTAGCTCAGATATTACACTAACAGGTGTAAAAAATGATTCTTTTGCCACCGTGGGAGATCACTGAATGGCAAAACTGTTTGTTTAATCGTATATTCAAAATATCGACGCCTCTGTTTCTTCTTGGATTCGTTAGATCCTTGAATCTTTAAATAGGTATTTTTAGCGATAGGCACTTCCATCTGAGATAATTTTAAAACAGGGATGATTTTTTTAAAAATATGCTCGAACTCTCCTATGGTGGCAAGTAATGTTGAGACTTAAAGTAGTCATCGTAATACTCATGATTTCATTCGCGGCAAATGCCGCTGAATCCGACCGGGCTGATAAATACGCGGTAGGTAAACAAGTTGCTGATATTGAGTTAAGCCTGCCTAATATTGAGCAACGAGGACGTTACGCATTTATTGCACCAAAAGATGGTTACTTAGTTGAGATTAATAATAAAGGGATAGTCACATTTTCATTCAAAATACCTAAGTCCTACAACAGAACGCTTAGAGCCGGTGCCGACGTTGAGTACCTAACAGTAAATGACAGGTTCTTAGTGGTGGTTCATCGCAAGGGCATTCTTGAAATTGACAGATCGAGAGGTATTGTATGGAGTTGTAAAACGCCCTACGTGAGCCATGACGTGGATTTGCTA
Source organism: uncultured Pseudomonadales bacterium (assembly GCA_964520465.1). Taxonomy (GTDB): domain Bacteria; phylum Pseudomonadota; class Gammaproteobacteria; order Pseudomonadales; family Litorivicinaceae; genus HIMB30. Next base: position 2,831 of record CAZFNA010000028.1, read on the forward strand.
CCAGATGATACCCTCATATTTGTAAATGGATGGGACGATGAGAATAAAAACGAACCAATCTATACTCATATGGCACGAGATTGCACTGTTTTAAGTCAACTATTTGCATCAGATTTGAACCTGGATAAATCTAGGTTTCGTCCTGATAATACTAAAAAATCCAATCCAAAAAAAACGAAACCTCAAGCGCCTTCTCATACGCATACCAACGCGGTCTGGACAAGGCCAGATGGCTTGCTGATGCTATCAATCCGTAATTACGATGAATTTGTTTTGATAAAAGATAGAAAAGTGGTTCGCAGGTACCAAGGTATAAGGCGCGTCCATGATCCCGTCCCGGTGAAATTGGAAGCTGATATCGATGATATGG
>CAZFNA010000028.1:3210-20162 GCA_964520465.1 uncultured Pseudomonadales bacterium
CTATGCTAACCATGGAAGATGGCACCACATCGGCCGAACTGTAGAAGAAGATGCCTCGAGTAGAAAAAACGATATTGTATTGTGGACAGCCCAAAGTGAGATCAGATCAAACCAAGACCTTTGGCGTCCCCTCCGAACTATTGAAATCTTGCCCAACAAAAACATCCTATTTTCGGGCAGCGCCTATCTAGCCCAAATAACATCTCAAGGTGAACTCGCATGGAAAGCTAGGATCAATGGGTTTATCAACCAACATGAACGAGGTAATTTTATTTATAAGGCGGTATTTGTGCCTGACTTTTAGCTTTTCTGCTGCAATTTCACAGGTGGGGGGATAATTGGTTCAATTTTTAATAGTGGAAGTACCTGTCCACTTTGCAAAAGCGTGCTTTTGCAAAGTTATGCGTGTAGCTTTTGAACCGATGAAATGTGCACTAGAGTGGTTCTAAATATGAATCTCCTTAATTTTTTCAATGCCATAGTCATTTATGCTAGCGCCTTGGCTGCGGTTCTATCCATGCCATCAGCCTTAGAGGCATCGGAACTATCTAAAACTCGTGATTGCACAGTTATTGAGCTGAGACCAGAAATCGACCCAAATCTTACAAATCAGGAAAACCTAGAGCGATTAACACAACAATTTTTTCAGTCTGTTAATACCGTCCAACATTGTGACCCGCCAGATGAATCGTTATCTGCAGGTGATAGCGAAGGCGGTGGCGCAGCAGCTAGCTCGGACTTAGCTGGTACAGAAGCTGCGACTGAAGGCCCCAATGGTGAAGATAATCAACCTGCAGAAGATGCTGGCCTATCAGCAATTCAATCTGAAATAAGTGAGGCTTTACAGGCCTCTGGGCAGATATCTGCAGCTAAAAATACAAAACGTCAGGATGGAAACAACGGAGCATTCCCTAATGATATCCCTCCTGCTGATAATGACTCAGTATTTGAGGCTCAAATACGTGCGGCTGCTGAAAGCGAGCCTGATCCTGACGTAAAGAAAAATCTTTGGAATGAGTACCGAAAGTACAAAGGCATATCCATACAGGAGTAAACAATGAACATGATATTGAAACGAATCGTAGTTCTGCTGATTGTGATCAGTCTCACGGGCTGTGGGGCTGGCATAAAATCTCTGACAAAAGGTTCAAAAACATCCAAGCTAAGCATTGGCCCATCCACCTCTACGCAAATAGAGCGAGATGCTGCACTATCAGGACAACTTCCATTAGTTCCGAAGCTTGATGTTATTATTTCGGTTTTTAATCCAGGCCTCGATATGGAAAAAACCAAAGATAGCTTTTGGCCGGAATTGAGGAGAGCAGAAGCTACTCGGTTTGCTTGGAAGATGAAACAAGCATTAGAAAACTCGGGCCGCTTTTCAGTGGTGAGGGTAACTCCGGACCAAAACGCCACGGGCGAGCTGTATGTGGCTGGAAGAATCATAAAATCAACTGGTGAGGATGTTGAAATTGCCATTCAGGTTTTTGATATTTCCGGCAATGATCTAATAACCGCGAAAAGGACGTCCAGCTTCAATTTTTTATCTAGCGTGTTGGACTCATCAAAGGTTGTTGGCAATTCATTATCCGAAAAATCTTTTTCCCACAGCGTAGATCCGGAGTTTTTTGACGATATTCGTAATAAAAGCAAAGATTCGTATCAGCCGTTATTTGATGAGGCCTCTGAGTATGTGGTGTCCTTACTCGATGATATCGACGCAGGTGAAGCAGCAAACTTAAAAAACATCGCTGACCTTAGGTTTGCTGCAAGCTTCTCGAATGAAGCCTTTGCGGAAAACCTAAGGACTTCAGAAGACGGTGTCATCTCGCTTCGATCCATGCCTGCAGAAAACGACTCGACTCTCCTCAAGATCAAAGCAATTCGCGTAAGAGATCAACTTTTTGTTGATAAGTTGCAATCCGAATACCAGGCGTTCAACCAAAAATTTGAGAAGACTCACGGCGTGTGGCAAGAGCAAACGCTGGTTGAGGCTAAAGCCAGGTCAGATGCCCGAAAGAAAGCAGCAACTCAGGCTGTTGGAGCTGCGATACTGATCGGTCTAGCTGTGGCAGCTGGCAAATCCGTCGGTCGCGAAGCTAGTAGCTCCAATTATGACCCAACGGCCGCAACTCTTGGTGCATACGCGGCAATCGGTGCAGGGATTGGCGCTATTGGAATGATTAGTAATAGTATCCAAAGCGCCAAAGAAGCTGAGATGCATAATGATCTGATAAAGGAGCTGGGTCAGTCCGTAGATCTAGAAGTGGCTCCACAAGTTGTGCTATTTGAGGAAAGTCAGGCTGAATTAGTAGGCACGGCGAGCGAGCAATTCACTCAATGGCGTGTCTTTCTCAAAAAGATTTATGAGTTAGAAAAGACGCCTGATCGACAGCTATAATTATGATCGAAATTGATCTTTTAGAAGCCAAGGCCCGAAAGAGAAGAGTACATCTAGGAGTGTCTTTAGGACTTCTAGCAACTTGCTTTCTTGGGGTTTTTTTATTTGAGTTTAGTAGTAGTGAAACGCCTAAAAATACTAAAAGTACTTCGTTAGAGGAAGAGGTTGTTCTGAAACCTTCTCCCGAGTCAATAAGTCAAAAAAACGAGCAAAGAGTGGAGGCTGCTGACTTAGATATATCGCCTGCTCCATTAAGGCAGGCAGAGCTCGAAGTCGATCAATCAGCTTTTAAAGAACGCTTTTTTGAGGCTTTAAAGGATTATAAGCAGGATGTTCAGCCCCGGCTTGCTAAATTCGAAAGTTTAGTTAGCAATAGAGAGTTGAACGACCAAACGCAGGCTCGTGAGCGTGAGGCTTCATCCAAAGCAGTTCGAAAACTTTTCCAAGACGGCTATAAAATTTTAACAGCCTTGAATCAATTCGTAAGCGACAAGATTGACGTTGAAGAGGTAAAGCTGACAAAGCTAATTGATACATTCCAAAAAGCTTGGATCGTGAAAGATATCAATCTTGTTGAAGCTGCGATCGAAGCTGCAAGGTTAGTCTCACCAGAGAATTCAGAAATATTTCACTTCTCTCGGTTGGTAAAAGATTGGCCTGAAGTTTCTAGATTTCTTGATAATGCATCTCTTTCTGAAAATCGAGGAGATATCGATCAAGCAATCGACTCGTTACAGGCAATCAGGAATCTTGCACACGATATTCCTGATCTAGAATCGCGAATATCTTCATTGCAGCTTAAACAGAAGGATCTTGTTGAGAGCAAGCTGATTGAAAACCTATTTAATGCACTTGAATCATCCGATTTGGTTGGTGCGTCAACAGCGATTAACGCGTTGAAAGACGAGGGTGTTTCAGAGCTTAATTATGCTCAACTTTTAGAGGAGTATAAAAATAAAAAATACGACGCTAATCTGATGAGGGTAAATGAGGCCTTGGACGAATCCATAGTCAGAGATGACTGGATAAAAGCAAAAAAAATTGCAGACCAAAACAAAAATATTTTTGCCAGCGAACCTCGTTTCAGGGCACGGTCAGAGGTTATTCAAAGAATTTTTAACGGCCTCACAAATGTTAACAGGGTCCTGTCACAATCTGACAGCTTACTAAGTGAAAGAGTAAGATCTGATGTACATAAAATGCTTAAGAATATTGAGCTCGATCTAAATATGAGTGCGACATTAAAAATTCGTGCTGCTGAACTTGATAAGTTGTTATCGCAATACGGAACTAAAGTGCCCATTACTATTGCATCTGATGGCTTGACATACATCGAAGTAAAGTCTGTAGGTCAGGTGGGAGAAATCGCCTCAAAAGTTATCCAACTGCTCCCAGGAAAATATACTTTGATTGGCAAAAGAATGGGCTATGTAACAAAACAAATTGAGCTAGATGTCAGACCCATTAGTCCAACTCGAATAACGGTGGTGGCCGATGAGCCGATTTGACGACCAAGTTTTAAAGGCACATTCGGATTCAAAATGGCGCCGGATAGTTTTCTTTCTGACTATGGTTATTGGGTTCCTGTCTTTGGGAGTTTACGCCCTCGCTTTTAAAAAGACACTAATCCAGATTGGGCCAGTCGAAATCAGTCAAAACCATGAAGCTGATGTTGTTGACGGGTTTGGAATGATTGCCGGAGATAGTTTAATTAGTCTTTCGTCGAGTATAGATTTAAGGGTCTCGGCTGACGGGTTTCAGGAAAAAACGCTAACGCTCGATCGTACAAAGTTGGGAGGTATTCAGACCGTCGAGCTGCGTCCAAAGCTTGCAAAATTGAGGTTTTCTGTTGCTCCGAGTCAGCAAGCTCAGTGGCTAATCGATGGTGCACTGTTGTTTGAAGGGGAAGATCTTGATTATGAGATTCCTGCGGGCGAATACAAGGCAACTGTCATCTCAACGAATGGTGTCAAAAAAAACCATCAATTCACTATCGGTAGAGGTGGCTTACTTAAAAAGATTTTTAAATTTGACGCTATCGAGGGAGTGCTAGAGATATCAACTTCCCCTGTTGCACGAATAATGATTGATGGGCAAGAGATAAGTGAGGCTGAGATCAAGCTGAATGGTGGAACTCACCAAATAGAATTGCGCAAACAGGGATACTTCTCGATAAAAGACTCAGTTTCGTTAACGAGTGATGGCGAAGTAATCAAACGTGATTACGTGCTGAAACCGCTGCCGCTGACCGTGAGGTTGAGCCTTAGTCCTAACGATGGATTACTTACGATTAATGGAATGAACTCAAACTTTAACGGTGCGTCTCAAATTAAAACGCCATTCAAGAATCCACTAGTAATCAAATACTCAAAAGATGGCTTTGTGGATGTCAGACAAGTTTATGAGCCGAAGCTTGGGGATGCTCTCGATTTTAGTGCCCAGCTAGAAGTTCAGATGGCAAGACTTAAGCTGTTGGGCACAAAAGACGCTGCTGTAAAAATCAATGGAAAAATCGTCGGTAAATTACCTTTACAAATCGACTTGCCCACTAAGGATTACGTGGTGCAGGCAGAGAAAGAGGGGTTTCAATCTCAAACCAAGAAAGTTTCCCCAAGAGTGGAGCGAACTCAAGTCGTAGAATTCAATTTACCGTCCTTAGCACAACTCAAAAAAATCTCTGCGCCCAAAGGGTACACCAGTCAGTTTGGCCTAGACTTCAAGCTTATCGAAGCTGAAGGTAAAGGCTTCCAGATGGGGGGAAGGAGAAGTGAAAAAGGCCAGCGAGCAAACGAAATTATTAGGAATATAAAGTTCACTAAAAATTTCTATGTATCCACTACTGAGTTGACGCAAAAACAGTTCGGCAAAGGTGAGGATCTCTCTTTGACTAACACCCCCTGGATCCAGGTAGCGAGGTTTTGCAACCAAGTAAGCAGGAAAGAAAATCTGGAACCGTTTTATGAAATTGAAGGCACGACGATTATTTCATACAATCAATTGGCAGATGGCTATCGATTAATCACAGAAGCTGAATGGGAATTTCTCGCTCGCAAGTTTGATCGAAAAAAGCAAACCTTGTTTGTGTGGGGAGAAAAAGAAAACGTCCCAGTAGGGGCTGGTAATTTAGCGGACCAGAACTCTCAGGCCTCGCTAAAAATGTACATTCCAGGATATAACGATTCGTTTGCATCACTTGCTCCTGTTAAAAGTTTTAATGCGCAGCCTCGTGGGATCTTTGACCTAATTGGTAACGCGAGTGAGTGGGTTAATGACTCTTATGTATTAGCTCCGATGAATGCGGGTCAAGTCGAAATTGATCCTTTAGGCGGCCCTCCAAGGAGCGCAATGAAAACAGTTAAAGGGTCTAGTTATTTGTCTGCGAGTTTGTCGGAGCTACGAGCTGCATTTAGAGATGGTACCAGTGAGCCCAGGCAGGATTTGGGCTTCCGTTTAGCGAGGTATATGTGATGCGAAGTGTGATTAAAAATTACGGGATAATATTAATATTGTCTTATTTATTGGGTTTGGGTTGCTTAGCAGTCGCTGCAAAAATTAGTGTTGGTACAGCTGTTAGTTTCCCGGTGGATATATGAATCAAACAATAAGAGGCGCAATTGCCCTTTTAGTATCGGTTTTTGGCGTACACACGCTTTATGAGGTCATCATTACGCCAGGAGCGCTGATTGCTCAAAAAGCTGTCGAGGCTGGTAATGCAGAAGCTTTGCGCTCCACTTTCATTATTTTAAAGGACTTCGAGCAAGAAGCTTGCCTGATATTAATGCTCTGGGCCACTTACTTGGTAGTTGAGAAAATGTTGGCCATTACAAAAACTAACTTTTTATTCGACGTTGATTTCTGCCAAGACACTGAAATGAATCACGCAGGAATTACTGATTTAGTAAGTGAGCTCGAAAAATTAAAGCCGTCAATGAAGCTGTCACCTTTAGTGCGAATATTAAGAGCATCACTCAGACGTTTCCTTGTATCAAATGACGTGCACTCAGCATCTGAAGTTGTCGATTCAGAAGTGGCATCTTTGGTTGCAAAAAATGAAGCTGGTAACTCTATGATTCGCTATCTAATCTGGACTGTTCCTTCAATTGGATTCATTGGAACTGTTCGAGGAATTGGTGAAGCGCTGTCCAAAGCTGATGAGGCTTTAGCCGGAAATATTTCTGGTATGACATCGAGCCTTGGAGTCGCTTTCAACTCAACGCTGGTTGCATTATTCATCAGCATTTTCTTGATGTTCCTTCTGCACCAGTTACAGCGATTACAAGACGATTTGGCTGTTTCTGTGAATGCCTACCTTCAAGAAAAAGTCTTAGACAGATTAAGCGCGCCAGGATCTGAATAGCATGCGTCGGCCTGAAGGCTTCAACCTCGCGTTTCTTGACATAATGGCTTGTGGGCTAGGGGCTGTTGTTCTGATCTTAGTTCTTTTGAAAAATCAAGAAGGCAATTCAAGCCAAATAGAGCAATCTCCGGAAATCGACATCACAGCACTACAACAGGAAATTGCTGAGTTGACTAATCAAATTAATCAATTACAAAAAAAAATTGACTCCAAGAATGGTCAGAATGCTGAAGCGTCAGAGAAAACTGCAGCATTAATTGTTGAGCTCCAAATTGTAAAGGCACAAGCAAAAGTAAAAGCGAATGAACTAGTAAATCTTCGGAAGACTCTGGATGCAGCCTACAAGGGATTGAACAGCAAATTAGCTGAGTTACGGAACTCCAGCCGAGAAGTCAAAGAACAGCGTGCCCAAGAATTCTTAATTGGCCTAGAAATTAAAGGGGAACGAATAGTCATTTTAGTGGACAGTAGTTCATCAATGCTGGCCGAGACTTTAATTGATATAACTTTGTATAAAGCGAGAGGTGTAACTGATCGCAAAATGGCTGAAAAGTGGATCAGAACTAAAAGAGCAGCGAAATGGCTTTTGGCAAATGTCCCTGCTAGTTCGGAGTTTAGGTTATTTCAATTTAGTGAAAATATTAAAGAAATAACAAGTGGTTGGTCGAAAATCAATACCTCTAGTGTAGTTGATGCGCAGTCCTTAATAGAGCTGATCGATCCAGTGGGAGGCACCAATTTAGAGGATGCTATATCGACTGTATCAAAGCTTGATCCTTCATCAGTTTACGTAATCACAGATGGACTTCCCACAATAGGAAAAAGGGCGCAGAAAATCTTACCGTCTGGTGGCTGTGGTGGTCTCACTGGAAGGAATAGTGTTTCCGGTGAGTGCAGAGCTTCTCTTTTCACAGATGTTGAAACTCTCAGTGCCTCATATGATGGGACCATCTCAGTCATATTGTTGCCATTAGAAGGTGATCCAGCAGCAGCGCCCCTATTTACTAGATGGACGTTAGCGCACGGAGGCACTCTATTAAGCCCCTCAAAAGGTTGGCCTTAGATGAAACGTGAACAATTAGAGCCTTTTGGTCTCTCTTTTCTAGACGTTATTTCCTGTGGGTTTGGTGCTGTAGTTATGTTGGTTCTGATCTTTAAACCTCAAACTGAGCCCGTTGAAGTTCAAGAAAATCCATCCTCGTCCTCACTCGAACTCCTATCTCGTCTCATGGCTCTGACTGAGTTGCGAGATGAACTGACAGCTATGTTTCAGAATAGTCATTCAAGTGATTCAGCGGTCGACATGGTTTTTGAATCGTTAAAATCCTCCTTGGATAAGGAGAGGCAAAAATTAGAAGCTAGCAAAGTTCAAATTGAAAAACTGAGAAGTCAGCTGGCTGATACGGCTTCCAAAATTGAAATAGCAAAAACAGCAGGATTATCCGAGAAGGGACGGAATACTTTAAATGAAGAGGTCGCTGGAATTCCAGTCGACAGAAAGTATGTGATCTTCGTTGTCGACACCTCTGGGAGTATGAAACAAATATGGAATAGAGTATCGACCGCCATGAATAAGATTCTAGAAATCCACCCGCAAGTAGATGGATTTCAGGTGCTCAACGATAATGGAAACTACTTAATCTCCGGCTATGCAAAGAAATGGATGAAAGATACGCCAAAAATGAGAAGTCGCGTGATTGACCTTTTTTCTAGTTGGGGATCTGCATCGAACAGTAATCCTCATGAAGGCATGAGACAGGCGCTGGGTGATTATAGAAATTACCAAGCTGACCTTTCGATATACGTCTTAGGAGATGACTTCACTGGAGGTAATTTTGATTCTGTTCTGGCTGACGTCGCTAATTTAAATAAAAAAGGCGCGAGGATTAATGGGCTGAGTTTTATTAGTCCGAAAGCTTCAACTGATAGATTCGGAACGCTAATGCGAGAGATTAGCCAAGTAAATGATGGTTCATTTATTTCGTTAAATTAACTGGAGTTAGCGTAGTGGGGATAACAAGCTCACAGATAAAAGGAGTGGGTATCCCTCTTGTATACGAAAATTGCGCGAATCCTAATTGAGAAACTTTGGCCGGGCCTGCACCTTAAATCGAGAACTTATTGGGTCTTTACAAAGAGAGACATTGGCGCGCTCGGCAGGATTCGAACCTGCGACCGCCTGGTTCGAAGCCAGGTACTCTATCCAGCTGAGCTACGAGCGCATTTAAAAGTCTTAGCAGTCCGATAGTAAAGCATAGCGCAGTTCAATTCCGAAACTTTTAGAACTGAGTCGGGTCACTAAACATAGTTATGCACAGTTTTACCGGATCCTAGCTGAGGCTAATGCCTATTTTTTATCAACGCATCACAGGATTGAAAATAGCCACTAATTCATTCGTGCCTGTAGCAGGGTCTTTTTTAAAAGGAATAACTAAGGATTGTATCGCTGCCTCGTCATTAATCGAATTCAACAGAAAATCATTATCGTTCGCAGGGTCACCTTGCACATAAATTTGAGTCACCAGTTGTTTGGATTCGAATACAACTCGCACATGAATGTGCGGCGCTCGCCCTGGGTAAGAGACTGGCTTAATAGTCTTAAAACGGTATCTCCCCTCTTCATCTGTGATCGCTTTCCCATAGCCCTGAAAAAAAGGATCTATACCCCCACCATCCCTCGGATGATGGTATGCACCAAATGCATCACACTGCCAAATCTCTATTTCCGCGTTGGATAGAATACTGCCGTCCACACTGAACACCTGACCAAATAAATTTGTTATATAGCCTACTGCCCTACCTTTTTTTCCTCTAACAGAGGTAAGATCTTCATCGCTATCGAGAGGAAATTTGGAGGGGTAGAAAGGGCCTAAACTCTGCGGAGGTGTAACTCCAGCCTCACTGGAAGTGACTGCAGCGCAGACCATCAAACTACCAACCCGGGCCAAAAAGTCCCGTCTTCTCAGATTTACCATTACGAAATCACCTTTAGTCAGCTTTTATTGCTTCCAGATTTTTGGCTTCACGATTAATTTCTTCAGCAAGATCCCACATTTCTGATCGCCTAGATTCGTATAAGGCGACATGCTTAGCAAGGTTTTGCTCTTCTGGAGTGACTTCACCGGCACTTAAGGTCCGCGTCTCAAGGAGGCTGTTCAGTCTCGATCTCTTTTCAGTGTATAAAGGCCTGTTGTTTTCAAGCCAAGCTGTCTTCTTCTCAGCAACTTTACGCAGTTGTTGCATCAATAATTGCTTATTTGTAATATTTCTACCCACCATCATATGAGTTTGCCAAGACTTGGGGCTGTTTTAGTTTTTATTGGTTTAATTACTATACTAGTAGATTTTCAACAACATATTATGTAGCCAGACTATTATCTCTCTATTGAAGGCAAAACATCTTCTTTGACCGCCTGCATTGCCACATAGGTCGATGTACTGGCGACATGAGGTAAACTTGAAATTTTTTCACCTAAAACACGGCGGTAATCAGCCATGTTACGAGTTCTAACCTTTATCAAATAATCAAAATTTCCAGCAATCATATGCGCCTGTTCAATTTCAGCTATTTTCAACACGGCGGTATTAAATGCTATCAGCGCCACTTCTCTGGTATCGGACAGACGTACTTCGACAAACGCCACATGGTCTAAACCCAATTGAATGGGATCCAGCAAAACGCGATACCCTTTAATCACGCCAGTGCTCTCTAATCTCCTAATTCTAGCCTGCGTTGGGGACTTCGACAAACCGATCTGCGTCGCCAAATCGGTGATGCTGCAGCGGGCGTTCACAGCCAAAACTGCCAAAATAGCCAGATCGGATCGATCCAGATCAAACTGCCCATTTGTATCGTTTCGGTCACTCATTTCAGACACTTTCACTTCGAAAATTACATTTTAAGAGAAATTTACTAGATCAGATAAGGAATAATAGCATTAATTAAAGGAGAGCCTCATGACAATTTTCGTGCCCAGTTCAGCTTTAAACCATTCTGCTGAAACTACCCATCTCCAGGAGCATAGGATTGTTCGTAAACTGATAGATCAAGCTGCTCTATCCCCCGAAACACGCAGTAAAGTCAGTCAATCTGCAAAAAATTTGGTGCGCCGCATTCGATCTAGTTCAAAACCAGGACCGATCGAAGCACTTTTGGCCGAATATGGTTTATCAAATGCCGAAGGGATAACCTTGATGCGCCTTGCAGAGGCTTTATTACGAGTGCCTGACACCCAGACCGCCGATGCCCTTGTAGCCGATAAAATTATACCGGGGGATTGGGCAGCCCATTGCGGTCGGGCAGCATCAACATTTGTAAATGCTGCCTCCCTTAGTCTTCTTGCGGCCAGCCGAGTCCTGAACCCAAGTAACCATGGCGCTTTGGCTCAGTTTGGTGCCTTGCTTCATCGATTAGGCGCCCCGGTCATTCGACGCGCAATGATCCGAGCAATGACAGAAATGGGCCGACAGTTTGTGTTGGGTCAAACGATCCAGTCAGCGTTAGACGCCAGTAAAAGAGCTCAGGGATGCAATCTGTATTCGTTTGACATGCTTGGCGAAGCCGCTATCAATGCGCAAGACGCACAGCGCTATTTTGAAGCATACCGCTTCGCAATACAGGCAATTTCACTGCAGACTAAGTCGTGTGATACTAAAAAAAATCCGGGGATATCCGTAAAATTATCCGCGTTGCATCCCCGTTATGAGGTGGCGCAAACACACCGAATCATGGCCGAGTTGGTACCACGGGTCACAACATTGGTATTGGCGGCAAAGACGGCAGGTATCGGTTTAAGTATTGACGCAGAAGAAGCGAATCGGCTCACACTATCACTGTCCGTAATCGACGCGGTTCTTGCCACGCCTGAGCTAGCTCAATGGGACGGATTTGGCGTTGTGGTACAAGCCTATGGACCACGCGCCGGGGCAGTAATTGACCATCTGTACCAACTCGCCACGCAATATGACCGCAAAATGACCTTGCGTTTGGTTAAAGGTGCCTATTGGGATAGTGAAATAAAGCAAGCACAACTTGATGGTCTTGACGGATTTCCAGTTTTCACCAGTAAAGCGGCCACGGATATTTCTTATATTGCTCAGGCGCGCAAACTGTTTGGAATGACCGACCGGATCTATCCGCAATTTGCCACTCATAACGCCCATACTGTGGCTGCTATTTTACACATGGCGAAAGATTTTTCGGAATTTGAATTCCAGCGATTACACGGTATGGGGGCGGCGCTGTACGATGCTATCGGCGAAACGTACGGTATGCCTTGCCGCATCTACGCGCCGGTTGGTGCACATAAAGATTTACTGGCCTATCTGGTGCGCCGGTTGCTGGAAAATGGCGCCAACAGTAGTTTTGTCAACCAGATCGTCGACCCTGCTATCCCACCCGAACAGGTGGTAATGGATCCCATTTCAGCCTACTGCCCTAACTTGCGCCCTTTGATCACAGGCATAGAGCTGTTTCAACCAGTTCGCGCTAATTCCAAAGGATATGATCTTTCTGATACGGCAACCCTTGCTGACATCGATCGTTGGCGGGATCCCTTTCGCAATAGCAGGTGGAATGCATCGCCCTTACTGGCCGGCCCCTGCAATTCACAGGCAACCCACCTTCGGTATGCGCCCGCTCACAACGGTGTGGTAATTGGCAGTATTCAAGACGCCAGCGCCACCAATATAGAAACCGCTTTAAAAGCAGCACGGCCTTGGGCCGTACATGCGTCTAAGCGAGCTGAAATTTTGCTAAAAATCGCCGATTTATTTGAAAAAAATGCTGGTGAGTTGTTTGCGATGCTAGCGCTAGAAGCTGGCAAGACGCTGCCCGATGCGGTATCTGAGTTACGTGAGGCGATAGATTTCTTACGCTATTATGCGGTGGAAACTAAAAATATCAGGGGTGAAACAGCGCCTCTGGGGATAGTTGCGTGCATTTCACCATGGAATTTTCCTCTAGCCATCTTTACCGGTCAGATTGCGGCAGCTCTGGCTGCTGGAAATGCGGTTTTGGCAAAGCCAGCTGAGCAAACACCCTTGATCGCCTATACTGCTTGTCAGTTAATTCATCGTGCTGGAGTGCCGCTGAGCGCCCTGCAATTATTACTTGGTGATGGTGCCGTTGGTGCCAGTTTGACCTGTGATCCCCGTGTCAATGGAGTCGCCTTTACCGGATCGACGCTCACAGCAAAAGTCATAAAAAAAGGTATGGCCGAACACCTTGAACCCGGGACCCCTCTTATCGCCGAAACCGGTGGACTTAACGCGATGATTGTTGACAGCACCGCTCTGCCCGAGCAAGCCATAAAAAGTATAATGCAAAGCGCCTTTCAATCGGCCGGTCAACGTTGCTCGGCGCTGCGCTGCGTGTATGTGCAAACCGATATTGCAGTTGATTTTATTGAAACGCTAGTTGGGGCCATGCAAGAACTTTCCCTCGGGGATCCTTGGCACATTAATACCGATTTAGGTCCTGTGATCGACACTGCGGCACAGAGAGCCATTGCTACTTATATAGCACAAGCCCGTGAAGAAAATCGGCTCCTATATTCGCACGACACACCGCATGCGGGGAACTTCGTCGCGCCAGCATTAATACAGGTAAACAGTATTGCTGATTTACAAAAAGAAGTTTTTGGACCGGTATTGCATATCGCGACCTTTGATAACGATGAAATCGACAATGTGATAGAGGCAATAAATGCCACCGGTTATGGGTTGACCTTTGGGCTGCAGAGCCGTTTGACTGTGCGAATGCAACATATTTCAGAAAAAATTAAAGCTGGTAATATTTACATAAACCGTAACCAGATTGGCGCGGTTGTTGGCAGCCAACCCTTTGGGGGGAATGGACTGTCTGGCACTGGCCCTAAGGCTGGTGGGCCATTTTATCTAGCACGTTTTCGATCTTTACTGCCGCCGCCACCAGGCGCGGACTTAGTTCAAGAGAGCGCTCTAGAAACCGCTGCTTTATCCTTTTTGGAGGTGCATACAATGAATGGAGCAGCCCTAACCAAGGCGGTCATGGCGGCCACCACCCCTCCGCACAGCCCGGTTGAAATATTACCTGGACCCACCGGGGAAATGAACGCCAGATCAACGCGGGCCAAGCCACCAATTTTGTGTGCCGGCCCAGGATTTAAGGCAGCAGCAGCGCAGGCAGCATGCGTTCAGGATTTGGGCGGAATCGCTATAGTCGCAGATGGCATGGTCTCAGCCACCGACATTCAAGCCCTCTGCCCTCTGGGTGGTCTGATATGGTGGGGCGATCGCACAACAGCGCAGGCCTATGAACGCTCGTTGGCGCAACGGGATGGTTCAATCGTGGCCTTGATCACTGGACAACCCGACCCTGCACATGTTTTGTTTGAACATCACATGTGCATTGACACCACCGCCGCCGGAGGAAATGTCGACCTTTTGCGCGATGCTAGTTGACGTGGCCGCCGTTCTGCTACGGGAGGCCATGGTGACCAATTAAAGTAACCAATATGCCTATACTTGTTTCAGATGAAGATAGATAAAGCGGTCATTTTTAGGATTTGTGTGAACGCTTAACCACAACGCCTAGCCTAAATCACCTATGCCCTTGGGATTTCAAAGCTTGGCTGTTATCCGTCCACACATTGTCACTAGTGGCGAATACTTTTCAAACAATTCAAAGAACTCACCTATACGTTCCCATGTCTGTGCGAGCTCTACATGCTTTGAAAAGTGCTCATCATCCAAGTGCACTTCGCTAACTGAGTAGATCATATGTCCCGTCGAACCCTTGCTAGCATCCATCATGTCAACAAGTTCTGTTGCCTTTGACACGAAATATTCTAATGTCTGTAATTTACCACTCTCTGCTGTTAAAGAGTGTGTCCCATCCATCCATTGTGCATGCGCAGCCAGCAGATTATCCACCGCTCCAACATCCGCGTCCGGAACCCTCATCGTAAATCCAAACGTCGTGTTACCCTTTTTAAAAGTCATGCCTTAACTCCTTAGTTTTACTGCCGAAATAAACTGCATTTAACCAACACCTTTGCCTAGCTTATTTTTTAGAATTCTCTCCCTTACTCTCCCGCAAGGGAAAGAACTGCAATCTGATCCCACAAACGTATTCGTTTGCTCTGTTTTAGTCTGTAAGGAGAGTGGCACCTGTTTCGCATTTGAAGAGCAGCCCATCCTTTTTTTCATATACGATCATTACTGCTTCTTTGCTGCTGTCGCCAAAAGAAATAATATTATGAACCACAAGAATGTCACTATTCTCATAGAGACAACGAGAATTTAGAATTTCAACTTTCCCCCACATTGTGAGAATCACTTGCTCCCATTCATCTCGATTTAAAACTTTATCCTGTGCGTGTCTGACGAAAGTATAATCTTTGTGGAGTAAAGCCATGTAATCCTCATGATTTTGATTACTATTAGCTTCACTAAGCGCGGGGTAGATCATTGATTTTTCTCCATTTGGTTAATAACTAATTACTGATAAGCATTATACTTTTCATGCGAGATTTTAATAAATAACACAGGTTAAAAGACGTTTAGGTATTTAACGAGGAGACGAGTCACACTCTTGTAGATGTGGCTTGCTCTCAACTATAAAATTCCATTAGCAAATTTAGCTCGGAAAATTGGTAAATGATAGTTCTGTCATCGGAGTCATAACAGCAGTATCCATGACAACGCCCGCTTTCATACGTTCTTCAGTCAGCTCTGCATCACCCTTAAATTGTTCTAATGCTCCGGGAGAGTCGAAGTGCATTATTACCGTAAGTTGTGAATCATCGGTTGCTGCCGTACCTGCAAACACCATCTGCATTCCAATGTTTTTCATTTTGGCCTCATTTGCATGGACCATGTTTTTCCAGATTTCGAAACCTCTAGATAATGTGATCGTTCCTTTAACGAACATGTGACTCTCCTATCTTTCTCTTTCTTACTGTGAGACCAATCGTTGCAGCCAAGATGGTGTGCTTGAAAACGTGCTTCAATGATCGTGTGTGCATAAAATATTCTCCTTTCAAAAACTCCTTAGTTTTACTGCCGAAATAAACTGCATTTAACCAACACTTTCGCCTAGCTTATTTTGTAACATTCTCTCCCTTACTGCCAAAAGAAGGATCTCACCATGATTTTAGTGTTGGTTTATGTGTTTGCTACATATCAGTTAACGGGAACAGATAGTTTTCCCATTCCTTCAACGCCTGCAACAAAACCGTAAAATATGGTGGGAGTTTGACCTGTGTTTACAACTTTATGTGGCGAATTTGGAGCTTCAACAAATATATCACCAGCCCTGTAAACAGTTGTCTTACCGGAAGAACGTTCTGACGTTAATTCACCTGACATAACGAGAACAATCAGCGGTGCAGGATGAGTATGCATTGGTAATTGTCCACCCTTTGGCAGGATTACTTGCGCAAGAGACAGTTTAGGGGTGCCTGCAGGATATGAGAAAGCCTCCCCAGTTTCGGTAGAAGTAGTGCTTGAATGAAGCAGCGTAATCTGTGACTTGACTTGTTCTGCGCTTGCGATACCAGCAAATAACGCCAAAAAAGATAGTAAAGCTACAATAGATGATTTCATGGTTTTTCCTTTTACATGCGTTGTGCTAAAAAACTAGATGTTGCAGAGAATGTGCCAACACGACATGGAGGCCACTAACCAAATGTTTTTAAATAACTTGTTTGGTTTTGGGCGAGCTAAAAGAGTGACCTAAATGCACATGCATGGTGCGCTCAGTTACGTGCCAGATCCGTGCATGCCCCAATGCAGTGCGGCGCCAAACACAAGGCGCTAATCGAGATTCAGAAAAATAGTCTTGTCAATTGTTTGTTGATTTGTAAACTTGCTAAGAATAAAGATATCTCAATTAGTAGGAAATTAAAAGTAAATAATTCGCATTCGTACTACAAGTATTCTAAGGTGATTTGTTATCGGCTAAAAAATTACACGAATGACTATAAAAAATCATTCTTTTGCAAATGTGAGGAAGTTTCAATTTAGATTGCTAAAGAATATATTTGCTCAACTAAGAACCATCTGAATCATCATTCCTAAACAGATTGCCTTGATAAACAGTAGGCATGATGCAAAAGCTAACCAAGAATTCAAATCAGCACCTTTTTTAATCGCTACCAGCACATTCACCAGACAGTTTCTATATTTTTAAGAGATGTCTGCCGGAATTAT
>CAZFNA010000028.1:20172-21003 GCA_964520465.1 uncultured Pseudomonadales bacterium
GTAATAGTGGGAAGCTAAATCACATCATCAGCAGCCTTTGTAATCTTTAGCAACACATTCACGAGACAGTTCCTATGCTTTAAAAGATGTCTGCGCAAATCATTTTCTTTGCCGCGACATCCCTTTTTCCTAGTGCACCCTCCCACCTATTAATTGGATGCTTTAGTTAATTTTAGCTTTATTAGCTGCGATACCTGCACGGTTTTCCATTATGGCTTCTCGTCGTTCGTTGATTTCGTTTTTATTTTTCATCAGGGCGGCTGCGTTTGAGGAGGATGTTTCGAGCAGTCCATCGATTGCAGCTTTATTTTTCGAGACATTACCCAACAGATCAGCCATTGCTGAGCTATTGCCAGCAATCATGGCCGCGTTACTTTCAGTGGTCGCTGAGGATGCTGATAAAGATCCGCTGATCATGTCGGCATTTGCCGCGATCTGCTCACGATTGAAATCAACGATTGATTTATTGGCTTCCATGATCGCGCGGTTAATCTCTACAAGCTGGGTATTTATCGCAGCCATTTTTTCGCTGATTTCTAGTACCGAGCTATTCAAGGAAGAACGGTGATGCAGGAAATCCAAGGCAGACTTGTTAGTCTGTGCGTTGATATAGTTTTCCTGCACATCTCCGTCGACGTCCATTCCTTGCAGAATTGCAGCTCTGTTTGAAAAAATCTCATCCGTGTTGGCATTTGCCAACTGACGATTCCCCATAAAGGCAGCTGAATAGTTGCTCATAATCATCAGACGATTTTCTTCGATCATTGAGCGTGACTGATAAACCAACGCTTTGTTTGCCATTACTTGGGCTTCAATTTCAAAGATTGTTTT
>CAZFNA010000029.1:0-3856 GCA_964520465.1 uncultured Pseudomonadales bacterium
GCCGTAAGCGGCAAAGCGTTTGACTTTTCAATATCCAAATATGATAAACATTATCCAAGTATTTTTATGGACATTGAGGAGAAACTTATCCTCTACGCATATATGAAGAATAATTATCAACATAAGTTTGAGTATCGAATTGTTGAGTCATCTGAAAATCTAATTTTGGGAATCGAAAGTAAGTCGGCGGGTACTAGTATTAATACAATTTCTTTTGACTTGGAATCCTTGGAATTTTCTACAGCATATTTAGGCGGGGGCCTGAATACGTTAAAATTTGGTAAATGTTTAAAATCTTTGTAGTCGTTTAAAGGTTAGGACTCTTGACCCCTTTTCCTGTATGTGAGGCAAGGTAGCAAGCGTGATACGAAAGAAAGCAGGGATTTTATGATTACCTGAACTGTATCGAGATCTGCTTATTTCAAATGAGTAAATGGTCTGGTGTTTTGCTGTCGCACACCTTACATTTGATCTGTTGAAGGGTGAATTGATTATAAGTGGATTCTAATCGGGGGAGGTTTAATGATTACGCACTGGGTGTTGATTGTTTTCTTGTACTTGAATCCCGACACTATTGCATCTTCACGACCCAAGGTATCGCCTATTGAATATGGTGCGATATTCTCGACTCGAGAATTATGCGAACGATTCGCAGAAAGCTCGTTGCTCTCGATCGCCGATGTACAGCGCTTTGTTTGTCTGCCGAGACCTGGATATAAAGCAAAGTAGATGAAAGTCTTGAATTTTCTAAATTGACATGCTTCGGGTACTCCATGTATGTCCGCCTGTGCCAAAGCTACAACTCCTTGCTCGAGCGATACGCTTATCACTAAGCGGGTCCAGTATTTTATTGATTGGTTGTTCAAGATCTAATGAGAAAAATAAATATCTTCTAGATATTTTAATTAGTGACGATGTTCCACGCGCAATGAACCACTCGGGCGGTCAAAAATGTTAACGAAATATTTATATAATGCGGTATTTGGTTTATCAAAGACGCTTCGCTGGAGCTTTCTGCCTCCCTTGATGGTTTATTTGGCGGCTGGTGTGTCAGCTCTTACAGCGATCGTTGGGACGTTTTTTATTAAAGAGTACTTGAGTCTTTCAGCCGCATTCCTCGCGGGATTGGGTTTCTGGGCAGGTTTGCCGTGGGCATTAAAAATGCCTCTGGGACATTTGGTAGACCTCTTTTGGCGCCGTAAAAATTTATTTGTCTACTTAGGGGCTGCTGTAATCTCAGTCAGTCTGTTAATTATGTTCGGATTGATTCAACATAGAGCCCTGATGTCAGCTATTTTTTCTGTTGAGACTTGGTTCGTCATAAGTGTCATCCTTGGGCCAGTAGGATATGTGCTACAAGACGTGGTAGCAGATGCGATGACTGTTGAAGCAGTACCTGAATATGATCAGTATGGGGCTCCGATATCGGATGAATCTTTAAAAGAGATGCATACAACTATGCAGTCTTTGGGCCGATTCGCTGTGATTGGAGGTGGCTTGCTTGTCGCATTACTGAATGTGATAGTTTTTGACGGCGCAGAATCTCTTTCAGAACTAGAAAAGAAAGACATCTATGCTGATATCTATCTCTATGCCCTGGTGATTCCACTAATTTCTATCGTTGGGGTTTTTCTTTCAAAATACATTAGCCAAAAGCGTAGCGTTTGGAATTCTTCTACTGCAGATAACGTTAAACCAAATTGGGTTATTCTTTTAGGTAGTTTAGCGTTTGTAGTTATATCGGTCATCGTGGGATCGCTTGACCTACCATTTGCACAAGAGATTGTCTTTGTTTCATCAATGTCGATCATTTTATTTTTAATGTATCGGCTGCTTCCATTTTTACCCGAATCTAAGCGCTTGATGATTGTTGGTACAGCAATTTCAATTTTTGCTTTTCGTGCAGTCCCGCTTCCCGGTCCGGGTTTGACGTGGTTCGAGATCGATGAACTTTTATTTGATGAGCAATTTTTGTCGATCCTTTCTGTCGTTGCTTCGGGCTTTACTTTATTAGGAATTATCTTTCTGCGGCCTTTAGTTTCCCAGTACTCCATTGCAAAGGTAATTATTGTTTTATCACTACTTGGAGGAGTTTTATTTTTGCCGACTGTTGGCTTGTATTATGGGGTCCATCATTTCACGGTGCAGGCTACTCAAGGTCTAGTTGATGCACGTTTTATTGCGATATTTAACACGGCACTTGAATCTCCACTAGGTCAAGTCGCAATGATTCCTCTCCTAGCATGGATTGCGAAAAACGCGCCAATGGAGCTCAAAGCGACTTTTTTCGCTGTTTTTGCATCTTTTACGAATCTCGCACTTTCAGCGAGTGCTTTGGGATCTAAATACATTAATCAGATATTTGAAGTATCTAGAGAAGTTAGGGACAGTGAAACCCAACAGATAGTTACAACGTCTGACTATTCTGAGCTCGGGTTGCTTCTAATGACAGTTTTAGTGATCACAACTGCGCTACCAATATTAACTATCATAGTTATTCAGAAAAGCCGCTTTAGGTCAGATGATTAATGCATTCATACTAGTCGCATCAAGATTTTTCTAGCGCTGACGAACCTACGATATAAAACAATTTGGCATTTACGGCTGATACACATGGGTACTTTACAAATAATTACAGAAACAATTTCCGCTATTTGTCATTCAAATTTCGAGCGATCATGGGGAAGAGTGTAGTCAGCCTCTGGTCCGACAGGAACAATCCTCGTCGGATTAATGGTATCGTGACTTTGGTAATAGTGATATTTAATATGTTGCATATTTACTGTCTGGGCAATACCCGGTTGCTGATACAGATCCCTCACGTAACCAAGAATGTTAGGGTAATCCGCAATCTTCTGAAGATTACATTTGAAGTGTCCAACGTATACTGGGTCAAATCTAACTAGAGTTGTAAATAGACGCCAGTCTGCCTCGGTTATAGAGTTACCCGTCAGATAACGCCGCTGGGTCAGAATATTCTCAATCCAATTCAGAGTATCAAAGAGGGGTATGACTGCCTCTTGATAAGCCTTTTGAGTAGTTGCAAATCCCGCCTTGTAGACTCCATTATTTATAGTGTTATATATCCTGTCGTTTAGCTGATTAATCTCAAGCTGTAACGCATCTGGATAGTAATCAAACTTAGTATCACCAAAACAATCAAAAGCTCCATTGAACATCCGAATGATTTCAGCTGATTCATTCGACACAATTGTTTGCTGTTTTTTATCCCAAAGTACAGGAACCGTGACTCTTCCGGAATAATTTAGATCGGCCGACGTATAAATCTGGTGAAGCAAGGTTGCACCATTTACATTGTCTGGTACTACTCCAGCCCCCGGCGCAAATGTCCATCCATGCTCAGCCATATACCAGTGGACCACTGAAAGTGAAATGATTTTTTCTAGTCCCTTAAGTGCTCGAAAAATGAGCGTACGGTGGGCCCATGGACAGGCCAGTGAAATATATAAATGATATCGATTTCCTTCAGCTTTGAAACCACCCGAGCCTGTCGGTCCGGGAGAACCATCTGCGGTAACCCAGTTTCTGAACTGTGCAGATTGCCGGAGGAATACTCCTCCAGTATCGCCGGTCTTGTACCATTGATCGACCCATTTCCCGTCCTGAAGCAACCCCATAAATAAAACTCCTAATGGTTTGTAGTTCGGTTATCACTTGAGAAATTCCCGGCGCCATTGGCGACTAAGAATAAAAATCCACCAGCAATCGCAAGATTCTTCATGAACATGATCATCTGCGTCTGATCAGAAAAATTAGAATGAACTAGGGCGCCAGACAATAAACAAAAACCTGCGAGTAAAAACGCCACTAACCTAGTGTTCCAACCGACGATAAT
>CAZFNA010000029.1:3956-20949 GCA_964520465.1 uncultured Pseudomonadales bacterium
GAGTGCCATCCGATACATTTTCCTGTGGGAGAGCGACCACAGCCACACTTTGTAGGTTCATTCATTTTTGTATTCCTTTTGTATTAGTTAAGAAATTAATAGCTATGAAGATATATTATTTCTTAGGAGTTTTTAATAGTATTATTATCAATTTAATATTAACTAAAGGTTATTAAATGTGATGTTTTCTACAGGAGTCCAAATGGTTTGCGAGGTTGCGCTTCAGGGAAGTTTCACCAAAGCCGCTGCACAACTGGGTGTGTCGGGTGCTGCTGTAAGTAAACAAATAAAACTTATTGAACAAAAATTAGGGTTAGTGATTTTTCACAGAACGACAAGGACGGTAAAATTAACGGAAGTCGGAGGTCGTTTAGTAGAGGCATTAAATCGGAGTAATGAGGAATTATCCTACCTTTTAGCCCAACTAAGCGAGGGTCAAGAGCGACCCTCTGGTCGTCTGAGGCTAAGCGCGCCCATGGCTTTTGGCGAAAAGTTTCTGGTGGGTCCAATAGCCGAATATGCGAATCTTTATCCTGAGGTGGTCGTAGATGTTGATTTTAACGATAAACGAGTCCACTTGATTGAGGAGGGTTACGACTTAGTTATTCGTATTGGGGCGTTAGAAGATTCTGGATTAATCGCTAAAAAGTTATGCGATCAGAGCCTGTATTTTTGTGCTAGCCAAGAATTTATTGAGAAGCATGGGCCATTATTGGAGCCTAACAACCTGCGCGCACTGCCGTTCGTTCACTATTCACTTGCTTCTAGTGGCTTCAGCTTGAGTTACAAGTCACCTGATGGAAGCCGGGGAGCTCTCAACGTTAAGCCAGCCATTCACGCAAATAGCCTTGCTATGTTGATGGAAAGTACATTGCAAGGTCTTGGGTATGCACAGCTGCCGTCTTTTGCTGTTCAGGGCTGCCTTGAAGAAGGTAAGCTAATAAGACTCTTGCCAAATTATCGCTGCTTGCCGGACATCAGTATTTACGCTATCTATCCTGATAAAAGATTTCTCCCGTTAAAGGTTAGGAAATTCATAGACTTATTATCCGCTCATTTTAGTAGTAGGAATAAGAGCTGACTTTTGGTGGTAAAAGGAGGTCTTGCTAGGCAACCAATAGATATCCGTTGAGTATTTAATAAACGTCAGCGAAACACATCCATACGCCAACATCTCGGGACAGTGGAATGTTTTGGCTGATTGCAACACCATAGTGTGAATTCACTAGGAATGACTGGCGGGGTTTGGTGAAAAAGAAGCAAATAAATGTCCTAGTTTTAGGCGGTGGCGCTGCTGGCCTCTTCTGCGCTTTGACTGCGGGTCAAAGAAATCGATCTGTTGTCGTGTTGGATAGCAGTAATAAGGTTGGGAAAAAAATTCTGATGTCAGGCGGTGGTCGCTGTAATTTCACTAACCTTGATATACAAGCAGAGGATTATCTCTCATCTAATCCCCATTTCGCGAAGTCCGCACTTAACTCATACACTCAATGGGATTTCATATCGTTAGTTGAGAAGCATGGTATTGACTACCACGAGAAAAAACTTGGACAGTTATTTTGTGATGACTCATCTAAGCAAATTCTCGAGATGCTTTTGAGCGAATGCAGTGATGCTGGGGTTACAATTCAGACGAAGGTTGAGGTTAAATCAATCGAAAAGGAGGGCGATGGTTTTGTTGTTGCAACATCAGAAGAGCTCTTCTGGTGTGAATCTCTAGTGATTGCTACAGGGGGACTCTCCATCCCGACAATGGGATCTTCAGGGTTTGGTTATAATTTGGCGGAACAATTCGGGTTGACTATCCTTCCTAGAGCTGCGGGTTTGGTACCATTTACTTTTAGTGATTCTTTGAAATCTCTTTGTGAAAGGCTGTCAGGTTTATCGATCGAAGTCGAGTTGTCTTGCCAAGGTGTGTCATTCAGAGAGAATATTCTGTTTAGTCATCGAGGCCTGACTGGGCCTGTGTCTCTTCAGGTCTCAAGCTATTGGACGCCAGGTCAAACTATTGAAGTCAATCTGCTGCCAGAGCAAGATGTCTATGCGCTGTTGGCAGCAGCTAAATCCGAATCAAGTAAGATGTTACTTAGGTCGCTTCTGAATAAATGGTTGCCAAAAGCCTTGGTTATAGAACTCCAGATTTTATTTTGGAAACAATTCTCTGAAACACCGCTAGCAGAAATTCCTGGTGCTGTTTTACATCATGTAGCTAGTCAGATATCTCAATGGTTGCTGAAGCCCTCCGGTACTGAAGGATACAGAACTGCTGAGGTTACTCTTAGAGGGGTCGATACAAGTCACTTATCGTCTAAAACTATGGAGTGTGAAGAGCACCCTGGACTCTATTTTATTGGAGAGGTGGTTGATGTCACTGGCCATCTGGGCGGATACAATTTTCAGTGGGCATGGTCATCGGGCTACGCCTGTGGTTCCCATGCTTAAGACTGATAGATCCTTTAATCTCATAACCTGGATTAATAAATTTCTAAATGTGTTGTGTGTCTTTCAAGTCAGGCCTTCGATGTTCTTTATGCTTTACTGTGCTCTCAGGGTTTAATTTCCTATTCTCGGCACAACCAATCTCGAATATATATGTCGTTTACTGAGGATCGCTATGTTTGGTTTGTTTAAAAAAGACCCAAGGAAAAAACTGGACCAAGAATATAAATCTTTGCTTGAGCAGGGTATGCACGCTCAAAGAAGTGGAGATATAAGAAAGTATTCGGAACTGACAGAATTAGCAGAGGCAAAGAAAAAAGCTCTTGATGCTTTGTCTGACAAATAGTTATTCTGTTGATAAATAGCCCGTGAGAAGTTACTCGCGGATGCTATCTGGGACTACCAGGCGACCATGCTGCTGACTTAGGCTCGAGTGCGAGAACATAAATCATGATCACCAACGTGCGACTCCCCTTGGCAAGTATCGTTTTTACGCATTTCTGTTTATATAACAAGCCATTATTATTTATGACTATGTAGCAAAGATAGATGGAGTGAAGGCACTTTGATGATTGATTCTCTATCCTTCAATCGAATGTCGGAGGATGTGGTTGAGGTCAGATTGGGTGATCCGACTGATCCAAGAACCCTAGACTTGGTGAAGCGCATTGACCTTTGGATTCATCGGAATTCACCTGCGTGGCTATATAATTATTGTTATGGGTTCGGACGACTAAGCTTGATGTTTGATGCGAGCACTATTACGGAAATTCGAGTGCTTCAGGCTATAGAAACTGCTTTGAAGGAAGAATGTATAAATGAAAAGCATCTACCAGATAAATTTGTAAAAATTTTAACTTGCTATGACCCGCGTGTAGCTCCCGACTTAAAGGCAGTCGCTGACCAACTGAAACTTTCCATTGAAGGCTTGATAGCGATCCACTCCCAACGTGATTATCGAGTACTTGCGACCGGCTTTGTCCCTGGGTTTAGTTACTTAGGTGAGACAGACTCCAGAATTCAATTGCCACGCAAGGATGTCCCCATAAGTAGAATACCTGCAGGTTCAGTAGCCATAGCTGAAAATCAAACAGCTATTTATCCTAAGGAAACTCCCGGTGGCTGGCATCTTATTGGGCGGATGGTGGGCTCCATTGTTTCAGTCACAGTCAATTCGATAAATGCAAAGCTGGGTATGGGGACGACGGTCAGGTTTCAGAGGATTCCGTATGATCAGTTTATAAGGCTAGAGGGATTAAATGCTACAAATTAAAACGGCATCTCCATCTCACAGCATCCAAGATCTAGGCCGATTTGGATTTGCTTCACAGGGCGTCGCCCAGTCTGGCCCCATGGATATGACTGCTGCATGCTGGGCTAATTATTGCATCGGAAACTCAGTATCACGAGCTTTGCTGGAGATTGGCGGTGGTGGATTTCATGGAGTGTTCACGGAGGATACGTCGATTGGGATCGCTGGCGCTTGGGGGGACATTCGGCTCAATGGTGCGAAGTTGCTTGGCCCAGGTTGTTTTCCTGTTGAGGGGGGGTCGACACTAGTGATTCGGGGGTTGGTAAGTGGTTTTTTTACCTACATTGCCGTGAAGAATGGCTTTGTTGTGAAAGAGAGCCTCGGTAGTGTTTCAACCTGTGGTCGTGATAATTTGGGAGGCGCGCATGGAGACGGCCGTGCATTAGCCACAAATGATGAAGTCTCGTACTTTCGGTCCAACGGTTTATCTCAGAGTTTTGTTAGTAGACGGTTTGTACCAGGTTATCTCGCGCCGTTGGTTTGTGAAGTCATTTTAAATGATCATGGAGACTTCGATGAATGTGTAGTCACAGAATTCTTGAGGCAAGCATATACGGTGTCAAAGGATGTGAGCCGAATGGGATATCGATTGCACGGGAAGACACTAATTAATGGAAAAGCGCCTCGCTACTCTAGGCCAATGCCCTTAGGTGGCATCCAAATCCCCTCCGGGGGGCACCCTATAGTATTAATGCGCGATCATCAGTCACTTGGGGGTTATCCTCTAATTGGCTCGGTAACGCGCCCGAGCCTATCTTTGTTGGCTCAGCGAGTGCCAGGCCAACAGTTATCATTTAGAGCAGCTAATAGGGGATTGGCGTTATCTGAATTTAAAAAATTTAACGAATTTTTTGGAGATTATAGGTAGAAAAATGTAGGGCGTTCTTGTTTGGAGGGAAGCATGAAATTGAACGCAGATGTGGGCGAAGGATATGGCGTTTGGACGATGGGGGATGATGAGGTGCTATTCCCCTATATTCACATGGCAAATATCGCTTGTGGTGGTCATGCGTCTGATCCCATCACCATGCAAAAAACAGTCAGATTAGCCAAGAAGTATGATGTCGCTGTAGGGGCACATCCTAGTTTTCCGGATATTTTGGGATTTGGACGCAGGACTATGTCGATGGATCCTGAGGAAGCATCGCTCCATATGTTAAGCCAGGTTGGGTCGTTGCAATTGATCGCTGCATCTGAAGGTGCGGTGATTGAATACATCAAACCCCATGGTGCGCTTTATAACCAAATGATGGACGACTTAAGATTAATGACTTCTATCTTGAAGGCTTTGGCATCTACAAAGCTTAAGATCCCTCTAATGATCCTGGGTACGCCTGACCACAAAACTCACCGTAAGCTTGCAGACCAAGAGAATGTCAGTCTTTTATTCGAGGCATTCGCTGACCGCAGATATACGCCGGAAGGACGCCTTCAATCTAGAGCGATTGACGGCTCTGTATTTCAGGAGTCTGAGCAGATTATCAGGCAGGCAGAGCAGATCATTGCAGGGGGGCGAGTGATGGCCAGCAATGGGAAAATAATACAGATTCCTTCGGATACGATTTGTATCCACGGAGACAAGGCAATCTCAACTCAAACAATAAAACAACTTAAAGATCTTGCAGACCGACCACAATGAAACTCGTGTGCTCCTAATCAATTGATAGCTTTTTGATGGAAAAGTACCAGACTGCTACGCAAGCTCTATTGGAGCTCTTTGATTTAGTTTTGAGGCAAGAGCCGGAAATTTCCGACTCTCTTCAGCGACAATTTTAAGAAGC
Source organism: uncultured Pseudomonadales bacterium (assembly GCA_964520465.1). GTDB lineage: Bacteria > Pseudomonadota > Gammaproteobacteria > Pseudomonadales > Litorivicinaceae > HIMB30. Next base: position 9,489 of record CAZFNA010000029.1, read on the forward strand.
TGTCTTTTCGTTGAGAACGCGCAGTACTTCACTAACTGTCATTTGTTTGAAGTCGCCGGTTCCAGCCAAGCGCTCAGCAAGCTGAAAATTGGCCCGTAGTTGTTGGCCTAAGATAATGCCTTCTATGGTGGCTTTGACTGTCGCTAAGATTTTGTTGCGAATAATAGAGCAAATTTTGCATGAAGTTTCAAAAGCATAGCTTGTGGCTTGCATTACTGACATATTAATTTCCTTGTGAGAGTTGTTACTTTTTAGTAGACCGTTACTAATGGTAACTAGACTAAAGGATATGACAATGAATTACAATTAATTTCTTACGTGGTGAGATATTTAGGTTCAATATAATCGATTTACTTACGGGCATAGACATTAGTGTCCTAATCGCTCGAAAAATATCGGCCGTATTCAGCGTTTCTTCACCCCATAACCTCTTTTGATTGTTTTTATGATTCTGAAGCGGGCAACGCTAATTAATATATTGTGAAGATTTAGGACTTATTGAAGCCCAAATAATGTTTGGTTGTTATGCGTTTATATATCGTGTGTGCAGAGGAGGTGAGCAGGCCCCTCCTAACTAGGAATTCAGACATCTTTAATCTATTCTCGGCTATGTCCGTCTTTGGTTTGTGTAGAGAGCTCATTTGGATAGATCTTGGAACTATCCAAGCTACGGGTGGTCATTTATTCTAGCGCTTTAATCTTTAACCCAGGTTGACGGGTTAGTAGATTTTAAGTCAGTCCAATGGCTTTTTTCTAGTTTTGGGTGTCATCGACTCGAACATGTGCAACTTTCTGAGCGGCTTTAGGCTACTGTTTTATGATGCTAATGTTTGAAGGGAGTTTAATTACTAGATTGGCGGATAGCCAAAAATTGTATGGGTCACAATTACAAGAATGATCATTGAGATAAATCCGATCAAGGCTGCAATCCCACCAGCCAATATAACGCCAAGGTTTAAACGAACGAACTTAAAGATGTGCTGACCTATGAAACCGCCTAGTCCACAAATAATTATCGAGTAAGTAAGCCCAAATACTTCATTCATTATATTACTATATATCTAGGTTCATGGAGATGCGACTGGTTCAGCTCCTAGTAAATAATTGAATAGTTTACGCTAGTGACTCAGAGAAATGTTGTCTGCAAAAAATGGCTATAAAACTTTAGACAGACAGTCGATATCACATTATTTGAACGGATATTAATTTAATGACTTTTACGCAACAACTTAATTTTATAAGACCTTATTTCTGGCCGAATAAGCGGTCTGATCTAAAATTTCGTCTTGTTCTTGCCATGATTTGTCTTGTTCTAGCCAAATGCAGCAATCTTGCTACACCTTGGCTGCTTGGTGAGATGATTGACGATTTGAGTCAAATCAATGAGCAGTCAATTTGGATTATCGGCTCGGTTGGTCTTATTTTAGCGTACGTCGTGAGTCAACTTTTTACTTCTATTTTTGGGGAGGCTAGAGAAGTTCTTTTTACAAATGTTTCCCAATATGCAATTCGTCAGTTAAGTCTTCAGACGTTTGAACATTTACATCACTTGCCGATTGATTTCCATTTATCTCGCCATACTGGTTCGTTAGATCGTTTGATTGATCGGGGAACAAAGGCAATTGATTTTTTATTGCGATATATCGCATTTAATATTGGTCCGACGGTAGTTGAATTAATTGTCGTAACAATAATTGTGTGGGCGATGTTTGGATCGAATTATGCATTACTTCTTGGGTTAATCATTCTGACTTACATCGGCTTAACTCTCAGAGTTACTTCATGGAGACTTCGTTTTAGGCGGGAAATGAATACCGCTGATAATACGGTGGCGGGTCTCATGGTTGATAGCTTCATGAACGTTGAAAATGTTCGGCTGTTTAATAATGAAGACTACGAGGTTCGACGCGTGGATACAGGTTTAGCTTCATATGAGCAAGCCGCTAATAAAAGCCGGCTGTCGTTAATGTTTCTTAATCTGAGTCAAATTTTTGTAGTCCTCAGCGGAGTCGCGATTGTTCTAGTTATGGCGGCTTTTGAGGTGCAATCTGGAGTGTTAACAATTGGTGGTTTCGTGACCTTGAATACCTACATGCTGCAGGCTTTTCAACCGCTCAATATGCTGGGATGGATATATCGTGAAATACGCCAATCACTGATCGACATGGAGAATTTATTTGAGGTTTTAGAGGAAAAGGCTGAGGCTAAATTTTTTGGACAACCAAAGAGTGATTTCAAATCATCCATTCGGTTTGAAAATATTTGTTTTAGTTATAAAAAAGAGCGCCCTGTTCTTAGTCAAATCACATTCTCTTTATCCGAGGGTGAGACCCTGGCAATCGTTGGTGAGACTGGTGGTGGGAAGACTACGATTGGTCGGTTACTTTTAAAAACGATAAACCCTGTGTCAGGCGATATTTTTTTGGGCGATACGAATGTGCGCACATTAGATCAATCTGTCGTTCGAGAAGCTATTGGGGTCGTCCCGCAGGATTCAGTTTTATTCAATGCTAGCTTGCGTCACAACATTGGTTATGGCTGTTTAGGCGCTTCTGATGAAGAAATTATGGCTGCCTCTGATGTTGCTGGACTAAAGGGATTTATACTGGGATTACCCGATGGTCTTGATACTGAAGTCGGAGCGAGAGGTTTAAAGGTATCTGGTGGCGAAAAGCAGAGGATCGCGATTGCTCGAGTAGTGCTTAAAAACCCCCAAATCTTGTTGTTTGATGAGGCAACTTCGTCACTTGACACGACAACCGAGTCGCAAATCCAAGCTAATTTGAATTTTATAGCGAAAGACAGAACGACATTGATTATTGCTCACCGTCTTAGCACAGTAATTTACGCAGATGAAATTCTTGTGCTCGATAAAGGGATCATCGTTGAGGCGGGCTCGCATAGTGAACTGCTAGCCGAAAAAAATGTCTACGCGCAGCTATGGGCCAAGCAGACTACCTAGTAGGTAAGGCTCATGTTGCCTTGATCATATTTCAATTTCATAGAAAAGATTTGCGATCTGAGCTCCATGCATGTCGCGATCTTTTAAGCACCCTTGAGGGCTGGTTCTGATAAAACTGAATTTTATGACATTGAGTGTTTCGACATCGAACCGCTTTAATGACGTCTCATCTATTTGTAATAATTGACTAACTGATTGGCTGCTTAGACTATTGGAGACGTGTTGGTAAATCTCATCAGTGCCGCAGAAAATGTCAATTGTTATCCAAAAAGGACCGGCGTTTTTGGATCTAATCTTTTTTACGTAATTACCTAGCAGTTCCATAATCCAAGTCGTCTATTTGTAAAGAAAAAGCATCCATAGGATCATCCAAATCAAGAGTATGATGTAACACAAACTCGTAGACTGCACCTCGTTCCGTGTGGGCTGGAGAGTAGGGGAAAGCAAAAGTTGGCATATCCATATCAACAGTCAAAGGCATGTGCAGCAGGTATGGATTGACGAGTTGGGCGATTTCTGTCGCCAACTCTTGATTTAGGGCAGTTATTATTATCAAAACTCCAACTTCTAGTGGTGGCTCAGCGTTTTTTTCGAGCTTACCTAAAGTTGAATTAATTCCAATCAATCTGATTTCAAGTGAGTAGTTCAAATGTGAGAGATTGAGTATATTTTTGATTTTCTGCTCTGTTACAACTTGTAGTTTTTCCGACCAAATCTTTACATTTTTTACGTAATATCGGTCTCTAATGATGGCGAGCAAAGAAGTCTGATAGCCGGCTTGGCGAGCACCTTCCAGCTTGACCGTATATTGGCTATTCGGAATCCATACTGATCCAGTCACTCTTACAGAAATCTTGGTAACTTGCTCGTATGTGGCATTTGCCACATCTAACATACCGCCGGGCTCAAGTAATTTTGTTGGATCACTGTTCTCATAAAGCATATGGGCTGCAACTGATTCACTAGTACAGTAGGTGTCCGGCTCCATTGGGGTGACAGTAAACTCATTGCCATTGAACTCAATCATGATGACGCCGCTGGTCGGGCGATCAGAGCAGAAGGCTCCACATTCTCCAATCTTTGCTCCGTGCCAAACACTGCCCGCACTCTCACCCTTAAGCAATGGCAGTGCCGCAATTGTAGCTGTGTCAGTAGCTCTACCAATAAGAATGACGTCTGCCTTTGCAATCAGAGCCGCTTGTATCTGCTCCACCCCAGCGAGAGCTACTATATTTGTGCACTCAGAAATTAGATTACAGTTCAGCCTCGGGGCGCCTGGGAGCTCATTTACTTTGCCCGATTCAAAGAATGCAGAGATGTCTTTGGGGGCCTGATCACTGTAAATCCTAGCAACCTTTATGTGTTGAGAAAGTTCTTCTGCGAGCTCTTGGGTTAGATGAAACATTTGGTCTACGGTTTGTTTTACGCCACATGTGCCACATGACCCTATGACCAATGGCACATTAGCTTTTGCTCTTGCCTTTAGAAGTTGGCGCCACTCCGATTTACATATTGACTGCGAATATTTGGAGGTTCCGGTTCCCAGGTAATGTGGACCACTATCAGTTGATCCGCCGTCAATACATATGATGTCAGGTCGCTTTTGAATGCCTAGCCATAGGGCTTTTTCACTAAACCCTAATCCCAGCACACCTGATGGTATTAATACCTTAGTAGACACATTACCCGCCGCTTGGAAGTTTTAGTTTTTTCCGGAGTAAGAGGGGTGTGATAAAACCCAATACGGCCGCGATCCATAGACCTATCGAAATTGATGAGCCAAATAAAAATGACCAGTCACCATCTGATAAAACCATTGCACGCCTGAGACTGACTTCCATGTTGCCCCCTAGAAGGATACCAAGAATCACTGGTACTGCTGGTATGGATAGTTTCCGTAGGACATAGCCTAGAACACCAAAACCGATCATTAAAAGTAAGTCAAAGTGGCTGCCTGATAATGAATAAATGCCGACGAAAGATATCATTGTTACGCCCGGTAGGAGGATTCCTGCGGGCACCTGTAAAACCTTGCTAAAGACTTTGACAAGTGGAACATTAAGTATTAACAAAACAACGTTCGCTATCAGTAGTGATGCTATTAAGCCCCACACGACATCCGGCCTCTCTGTAAATAAGAGAGGTCCTGGAGTGATATTCAAGGTCATTAATAGAGCCAGCAAGACGGCGGTCGTTCCGGACCCAGGTACGCCTAGGGTCAGCATTGGAACTAAGGCTCCTCCTGCCGCTGCATTATTTCCAGCTTCAGGGGCTACAACTCCTCTAGGATCACCTTTTCCAAATTGCGACTTATCTCTAGCGAACGATTTTTCTCCCACGTAGGCTAGGAAGCTCCCCAAAGATGCGCCAGCACCTGGCAATAAGCCTGCTATAAATCCGATAACAGTCGAGCGAACCATAGTCCAGCGAGTATTAATAATATCTCTTACTGGAATTCTTATTTTTTCTAATTTCACGCCAATTGCAGACTCGCGGCCATGGCTTTCAATAAATACGAAGACCTCAGTAACGGCGAATAGCCCTACGATAGCAACCAAGAAATCGATACCATCGAATAAATGCAGATTTCCCCCAGTGAAACGCGTCAATCCGGAGGAATTGTCAACCCCGATCATGGCTATGCCAAGACCTAGGCACACTGCAATCATGGCCTTCGCTTGGTTAGTGGATCCCAGTCCTCCGAGTGTTGAAAAGGCTAAAACGTAGAGAGCAAAATATTCGGCTGGCCCAAATTTAAATGCAATACGAGCAAGCAAAGGAGCCAGTAGCATAAGCCCTATAGTGGCTAGTAAGGCGCCCACAAAAGATGAAACGCCAGAGAGGACCAGAGCATCACCGGCCCGTCCCTGTTTTGCCATCGGATATCCATCGAGCGTGGTCATCATCGCTGGCTCGTCACCTGGTATATTGAGGAGAATTGATGAGATTCGTCCTCCGTACATTGCGCCATAATAAACGCTAGTCATTAAAACTAGTGCTTGTGTTGCGTCCAGCTGAAGGGAAAAAGATAGTGGAATCAGGATGGCCACACCGTTAGAGGGTCCGAGTCCTGGCAAAGCCCCGATCATAGTCCCTAGGATACAACCAACTATGGCAAGGAATAGTGTGGTCGGTGTAAGTGCCACTGAGAAACCCAGGGCGAGGTTTGATATTAGGTCCATAGCTTTAGTTCACTAACCATCTTGGTAGGGCAAATAGACTAAGCCCTAAGCCATATTTAAAAATTAAAAATAAAACAGAGGATATACCGACTCCTGTAGCCAAGGCGGAACGACTGTTACTACTGATCTGGAAGCAAAGAAGCCCTGCTGCAAAGGCTGTCGGCACTAAAAAACCTAGGGGCTTGAGACTAATTGCGTAACCAATCAAAATTAATACCGCAATGAGTAGGCGTGTCATTGTCGATCTAACCGGCCACTTGGGTTCTTTATCGGGCCTAAATACCATTACAGATCCAGCAATAAAACCCACTATTGATACTAGGATTGGGAACGCTTTTGGTCCAAGAGGATCAGGAAAGAATGGCGTTTCAAGCTGCAAAGCGCTCGCAAAAAATGCGAGCGCTAGTATGCATGCAAATAGTCCTGCAATGCGGTCAGACATTACTTCATTACACCCAATTCTGCTGACATTGTCCGGACTTCACCTATCACACCATCAACATATGACTGAAAATCGCCACCCACTTTATTAAATGGGGCTAGGCCGTTAGCCATCATGGCTTCCTTCCATTCCGGAGAGTTTCCCACTTTGCGTAGTGCGTCTGTCCACTTCTTGTATGACGCGTCAGAAGCACCTTTAGGGGTGTAAAGTCCTCGCCAGTTTACAGCAACAACGTCAATTCCTTGCTCTTTCGCTGTCGGAATATTTTCGAAGCCGGGAATCCTTTCGTCTGTGAAGGATGCTAACACTCGGACATCGCCAGACTTGATAAATCCGACCACACCAGAAATATCACCTGTCATCGCGGCGGTGAAACCACCTATGGTTTGAGTGATGGCATCTGCGTCGCCGTCAACCCCAATATACTTGACCTTTTTAATGTCAGTAAAACCTTTCCTCTTGAGTGCCATGAGTACTTTCAGATGATCATATCCACCAGCCGCTGAGCCCCCAGCAAATGCGTGCTTGGCAGGGTCCGCAATCACGGCATCCAATAAATCATTTAAGTTTTTGTAAGGCGAATCCTTGGCAACAACTATGACGCCAGGATCCGCACCGATTGCACCCAAGAATCTTACTTGATCAGATGTCATACCAGCATAAGCATTTTGAGCCAGACGAGTCGCTGTTGCTGTTGAGGCGGCTACAACAAGTTCGTTATCTGAATTCCGCTCATTAACCACGTGAGAAAATGCTAATCCACCTCCACCTCCAGCCATGTTGGTTACTTGAATTGGATCCTTCACTGCGCCGATATCATACATGATTTTTGTAATGCTTCTGCATGTGAAGTCCCAGCCGCCACCTGGATTAGCTGGCGCAATACACTCAGATGCAAGGCTTTGTGTGGCCACACTTAAAGAGAGTGCAGCTACTACGCTTATTTTTTGTATTAATCTCATTAGATTCTCCCATTGGTCATTCTCCTGTTTTGGAATTCTGACCGATATAGCTACTATTTGTAGAACTTAACTGGTGATACCGTTCAGGAAGCACTAGAGTCCTACGACATAAGAAGACCTGAAGCTGACACGTACCTGACATGCGAATATTATTAGTAGAAGATACGGCTGATCTCGCACTGGCTGTAAAACAGTATCTAAACAGCGAAGGTCATACTGTTGACTTGGCTGACACGTTATCGCACGCCAAACATTTTTGGTTAGTGAACTGCGACTCTTATGACGTAGTCGTCCTTGATATAGAGCTACCAGATGGCAACGGCTCGATTTTCTTAGAAGCTGTACGATCAACTGATAAGCCAATTGGCGTTCTTATTTTGACGGCAAGGTCTGAAATAAACGACAAAGTTCATTTGCTGGACCTCGGAGCGGATGATTATCTTACCAAGCCATTTGCTCTGGCAGAGCTTGATGCAAGACTTCGCTCTGTGCATCGGAGATGGTTAAAAAAACCACCGAAAACTTTACAACTTGGACAAGTTAGTTTTGATCCGAATCAGAGGTCTGTTTGGGTGAATAACCAGCAGATTTATCTGCGCGGGAAGGAGCTGAAACTTCTTGAGGCTCTGATCCAGGCTCCTAGCTATTTTTTAGAAAAATCTGCTCTTCTAAATAAAATCTATGCCCTCGAATCCGAGGTTTCAGATAATGCATTGGAGGTCCATGTCAGTAGATTACGAAAAAAAATGATCTCCTATGGTCTAGGTATACAGGCATCCAGAGGTTTGGGATATCAGTTGGTAGAGATTACAGATGAGTAATGACTGGAGTATAAGACGCCGGATATTTGGATCTTGGTTATTGATGCTGGTGATCGTTTGTGCGGCTGTATATGTAGGGGTAAATGGCATCAGCAAGCGTTCACTTTTCCGAGCACAAGACAGCGATCTTAAGGCACTATCATTAGTAATTTTAGATAGCGTTGTGTCAACGTCGTCTGGTATTGCTTTTGATCTTCCACACTCAGCGTTTGAGGTTTTGGCTTACTCGGCCCCTGAGCGAATTTTTTACCAGGTAAGCGCCAATGGAAGAGTTCTTGCAGGTTATGATGACTTACCCAGGGAGCTGTCTAGCTCACTTGATGTTGAGTTCCAAACAGCAGACTATCGTAGCGAAGTTACGCGATTTGTTTTTGCTTCAAAAACTTTTGGTTCGACCGCGAAAAAACGAGTAATAGTAGTTATTGGTCAGACTCGATCTAGTTACATGGCTTTCGCATCCGAAATAGCTAATTATATTGCGATCATAGTCTTGGTAGCCTTTATTTGCTTAGCCGTATGGGCTGAACTCAGCTTGAGATATTCGCTAAGACCGTTTTTTGCCATTGAGTCTAATCTTTTAAGTAGAAAATCTGATGATTTCAGTCCAATCCCGAGCGGGACTCCCGTGGAAATTACTAAGTTGGTCGATTCCCTGAACGGTACATTTGAAAAGCATCGCTCACTGCTAGAGCAAAATCGAGCATTTATTGCCGAGGCTACCCATCAAGTAAAAACCCCAATCGCGGCCTTAGTAACAATGGCTGAGCTTTTGGAAAAAGATGCCCCTCCAGCACTAAAGGCGTCCGTGCATAATCTAATAATCAGGTCGAGGTATGCCAGTAAATTAGCATCACAATTGTTGACTAGAGCAAGTCTTACTTACAGGGGAATGCTGGATGTTAAAGCAGAAATAAAAGTTAGTAATATTGTTGAGAGCGTCCAAAAGGCTCTAGATCCTGTTGCTGAACGTAAAGATATCGAGATTCAAATTGAACTGCCTGAAAAAAGTCCTTTAATAGTCGGGGATCGTGTGGCGATAAGAGAAGCTCTAGTGTGTTTGGTAGATAACGCACTTGAATATTCCCCAGTCCTTTCAGATGTCTGCGTTAGAGTATTTGAGGATGGGGATCAAGTAATTGTGGAAGTTTTTGATCAAGGTCCTGGATTCAGTGAAGATCCATCGATTTTGATGTCAGCATTCAAGGGTGAGGGTCGGCACGCTTCTAACGTTGGACTAGGGTTGGCAATCGTGAAAGGCGTTGCTGAGAATCATCAGGCAGTTTTCGAATTAGAAAATATGGAAAATGGAGGAGCTTTGTGCCGGTTGCGCTTTTCATCTGTTTAATCTTATTCAGTCACCTTTCTTGGTCATTGGAAATAGAAGGCACTTACGATCTAGGGGCAGGGGAAACCCGAGTAGTACTTTTAGGCACCCAAGATTTCGATGCCATAGAGCCTTTGCTTAATGGATTTGTGGATGAAAATTTTGAGGTATCGATAAGGTACGTACAAGCGTCAAGTCGAGCGATTGATAAGGCTATTTACAAAGGCCTGGGTTCTAACTTTGACGTAATCATGTCATCTGCAGTCGATTTGCAAGTGAAGGCTGTCAATGATGGATACGCAAATTCTTTATCCATAGATCTAAGTGATGCGACTCAATGGCGGCAGGAACTCGTCCAAATTGCGATTGAGCCAATCGTCACCATTTTTAATCAAAAACTAAATCCTGATTTTTCAGTGATAAAGACAAGACTTGATTTAATCAAAGCATTGGATGGAATAAACGTAAAAAAGACACTCATGATCTATGATCCAGCCATGTCAGGGGTGGGCTATCTCTTGAGCAGGCAGGACGAAATTCAAGATGCAAAATTTTGGACTCTTTTGGAATCATTTAAACAGCAAGATTTTAGCCCGGTTTGTTGTTCTTCACAGATGATTGATGGAGTAATCAATGGCGAAGCCGATCTGGCGTATAATATAGTAGAGTCATATGCATTGCCGAACCTTAAGGAAGACGGGCCGCTGCAGATAATACATTTCGATGATTACCAAATAGCTATTCCCAGGACGGCTTTTATCCCAAAAGATTCAAACCAGAGCGCTGCGGGAGAGAAATTTATCAGTTTTTTTCTTAGTGAATCTGGACAAAATTTGTTAACACCTTCCACCCGGCTCAGTGTTTTAGATGCTAATTCAGTTGTTGGTGGTCCGCTTCGACCCATCCGGCTGAGCCCCTCTCTCATTATTTCTCTTGATAGAGTAGCCAAGTCTGAATTTTTTGATCAATGGTTGAGATAAATAGAGAGCTTTAGTTGCAGCTAATTGAGCAATCAGAGGAAGCTAGGATCAAACTGGGTAAGAACTAAGTTTAGATGATAAACACCTTTCACTTCATTCTCATGCTGCTCTCGAGCCAAGATGTCGTCTCGTCGGCTAATCATGCCACTTCTGGCACACGCCTCAATGTTTATGAATCTAAGCAAGCTTGCGAGACCGCAATGCCCAGCTTCGTAAAAGCGACTTATTCGCAATTTAATCCAATCGTTACCATGATCGACTATCAAGTGGTGATGCTTGGGCAAGCTTCTTCATCGAATGGATCAAAGACGGTGACCTGGCGGTGTGTGACTGTCCTCACCCCGACTTTAAAATGAACCGAATGCAATGAGGGCGATCATTGCTATAGCGTTTAACCCGAAAAGACTGACCGATAATCCGTGGAGCATTGCAAACCTGCGTTTGGTTGAAGGCTCAGAGTGAACGTTCGTTGCTAAAAAGTCTGCAGCGTCGTTAACAGCAGGCATTACGTATGACAGATTAATTAATGCGAATGCTGATACAATACCCCCTACACAGAGGCCATAAACGTATATGGTTTCCGTGACTGATAGGTAAAAACTCATCAAAAACAGAACTACGCCAATGGATAATTCATACTTAAATAGTCGAGGAAAATAAGCTCGAAGAAATTTGCTGGCGCTACCACCGTCCAGTGCTGTAAAGACAGTTGGTGAAACGGTTAAGATAAACATTGTAATGGCTCCAAGCCAGCCGAATACAAGTGCTTCTATAATTTGCATGTGCTA
>CAZFNA010000030.1:0-7480 GCA_964520465.1 uncultured Pseudomonadales bacterium
GAGTTAGGAACATTTTCATCTGTTCTCGCGTTGTATTTTGGCTCTCATCTAAAATGATAAAACTATGATTCAGTGTCCTGCCTCGCATATAGGCTAGCGGTGCAATCTCAATAATTTGACGCTCAAGCAGTTTGCTAACTTTTTCAATTCCAACCATTTCATACAGTGCGTCGTACAAAGGTCTAAGGTAGGGATCAATTTTCTGTGCTAAGTCACCCGGCAGAAAACCTAATCGCTCTCCAGCCTCAACTGCTGGCCTTACCAAAACGATCCGCTCAACTTTATCACATCCCAGTGCTTCTACGGCACATGCGACAGCTAACCATGTTTTCCCTGTACCGGCAGGACCAATTCCAAAATTGACATCGTGCGATTGGATGGCGCTGATATAATTTAGCTGACTTTCTCCCCTTGGTTTAATTTTTGTCTTTGGTGCTTTGATTATGATGGCTGCTTGGACATCTTCGAGATATGTTGAGACCTCTTGCAGATGCAGATGCACGTTGTCATCGGTTAATTCGGCATTCCTGGTCTCTCGGTAAAGTTGGTTGAGCAGCCTGACGCAGACTCTGGTTGCATCGACCTGCCCCTCTATTTCAAAATTATTGCCGCGATTTTTGATGACTACAGGTAGTCGTGATTCGATCAGTTTTAGATGAGAATCCTGACGCCCGCACAGCGAAGCCAGGCGGCGCACATCATTTGGCTCGAGAGTAACTTGCCGAACCTCCATTACCAAGGGGCCTTTGAGGTCATCTTGCCTCGCAAAGAATTTGGATGTGCCTCTGTGATCTCACATTCAACAAATCGACCGATCAGTTTGGTTTGGCTTGTACGGAAGTTCACAACTCGATTATTTTCTGTTCGACCGCAAAGTTCGCCTGGATCTTTTTTGGATGGGCCAGTTACTAATACAGTATGATTTGAAGACACCATATTATGACTAATTTGCCGTGCATTCTGTGCGATCCGAGCTTGAAGAGCTGCCAACCGAGCTTTCTTAGTCGCTTGATCCGTTTCATCTTTAAGATCGGATGCGGGGGTGCCAGGCCGGGCCGAATAGATGAAGCTAAAACTAGTATCAAAGCCGGCAAAGTTGATCAACTCCATGGTTTTTTCGAAATCCTTTTCAGTTTCGCCTGGAAAGCCGATAATAAAATCTGACGACAGACTAATACCTGGTCTGGCTTCTTGAATCTTTCGAATTTTTGCTTTGTACTCAAGAAGGGTATGGCCTCGCTTCATGGCAGCTAAAATACGGTCTGATCCTGATTGAACTGGCAAATGGAGATGGCTGACTAATTTTTTTACGTCACTAAAACATTCGATTAAAGCATCTGAAAATTCCACCGGATGACTCGTGGTGAATCGGATTCGTTCTACCTCAGATATTTCTGCGATGATTCTAATCAAGTCCGCGAGATCAGCCTCGTCACGATCGTCAATTTCACCACGATACGCGTTAACATTTTGTCCCAATAAATGAATCTCGCGAGCTCCTTGCTCAACATTTGAGAGGACCTCTTGCAACACATTTTCTAATGGACGGCTTATCTCTTCACCGCGGGTATACGGAACAACACAAAAAGTACAGTACTTACTGCATCCCTCCATTATGCTGACATAGGCACTCGGACCGACTAGCTGAGGTTCTGGAAGTCGATCGAATTTTTCAATTTCTGGAAAACTGACGTCCACCTGTGCCTTTCCGTCTTTGCGATGTTCTTCCAGCATATCTGGGAGTCGGTGTAAGGTTTGAGGTCCAAAGACTAGGTCGACGAACGGCGCACGCTCACGAATGGCAATACCTTCCTGAGATGCTACGCAACCACCAACACCAATAACCAGATTTGGATTTTTTTCTTTTAGGATTTTGTAGCGGCCGAGCTCTGAAAAGACCTTTTCCTGTGCTTTTTCTCGAATCGAGCAGGTGTTTACGAGAATGACCTCAGCCTCATCTGCTCTGTTCGTGACCTCTAACTTATGGCTATCTCGTAAAAGGTCAGCCATCCGGTCTGAATCATATACATTCATCTGACATCCATGTGTCTTGATGAAGAGTTTCGCTGTCATCCCAGTTCCTTACCAACGGGAGGGCGAGTATAGTCCGAGGCCCCTGAAATTGCACGAGTGTTCTTGACGTGAATAGTAAACACCGACAGACTACTTGTCCCTGAATTAAGGACTATGATGGCAAAAACTCCCGACCCGACTTTTAGAGTGCAGTTTGTGAGCCAAGACAAAGTGTTTGAGGTGTTTGCAAAGCAAATTTATTCGAGTGATCTCTACGGATTTATAGAGGTTGAAGAGTTCGTTTTTGGCGAGCGAAGCAGTTTCTTGGTCGACCCATCTGAAGAAAAGCTGAAGGCTGAGTTTCAGGGAGTCAAGCGAAGCTATATCCCGATGCACGCAGTGATTCGAATTGATGAAGTTGAGAGTTCAGGCCCGGCAAAGATAAGAGACAATAAAGCAGGGACAGTGTCACCACTATCCATGGTCCTGCCTCCTAAAGTCCCGCGAGACGCGGATTAATCTGCATCTCGTCGAGCAAAATACGCGCTGATTCCACTAGACTGGCATCGTTGCTGAGGTCCGTGTTTTTGGCTTCGGTTTCTAAGTCGATGATTTTATTGATTTGATTTAAGCCGAGAGCCTCTCGACGCGTATTCTCAATTGCCAAGACGGCAATATTACTGGCTTTTCTTTCTTCAATTCGCGTGTCCAGATGTAAAGAGATTCCCTCTGCGTTATCCAAGTCCAGTATTCGCTCAGTTCGCTTCATAAGTGCTTTAAAGTTAGGATCATTTTTGATGCGTTCTTGATGACGATCGGTCAGTTGACGAACTCTTGACTGAGGATTGTCCATGGGGTCATATCGGAGCGAGCGAATCTGATCCCATGGTAATGCTGTATCTAGTGCGCTTTCTCCGATTTCATTGGGGTCAAATGCAGACGGAAACTTAATGTCCGGAATAACTCCTTGGTGTTGTGTCGATTGTCCAGAAATTCGGTAGAATTTAGCGATTGTGAGCTTGAGTTGGCCATTGTCGACTGGCAGAAGCGCCTGCACAGTCCCCTTACCAAAAGTCTGTGATCCGATAACTAGTCCTCTTCCATAATCTTGCACAGCACCTGCGAAAATTTCACTAGCCGAAGCACTTAGCCGATTCACCAAAACAGCCATGGGGTTTTCCCAAGCGACACTTGGGTCTCGATCTCCGCGTACATCTGTCCGGCCGCCAGCACTCCGAATCTGAACCACAGGCCCACGTGGAATGAACAGCCCAAATAATTCATAGGCTTCCTGTAGCGATCCTCCACCGTTATTTCTCAAGTCAATGATTAACCCTTTAACTTTTTCCTTTTGAAGCCCTTCAAGGAGTAATTTGACGTCTCGAGTTGTACTTCGATAGTTTGGATCACCTGCCTGCTTTGCTGTGAAATCTGAGTAAAATGTGGGGACTGTGATAATTCCAATTTTTTCATTATCTTTGCCGACTTCGATTGTTTGACTTTTGGCAGACTGTTCCTCAAGTAGTACGCGATCTCTGATCAATACAATTTCGCGATGAGGCGAATCTTCTCCAGTTTGAACTTCGAGACGTATTTGTGATCCCTTTGGGCCTCGGATTAATTGAACCACCTCATCAAGACGCCATCCGACCACGTCTTCAAATGGACCTGATCCCTGCGCAACGCCTAAAATTTGATCAGATGGCTTCAGGCGGCCATCTATTTCAGCAGGTCCGCCTGGAATAAGGTTCACTACTTTTGTAAACTCATCTTCCGATTGCAACACTGCCCCTATACCTTGAAGGGATAGGGACATATTAATATTAAACGTCTCGCTGTCTGCTGGGGGCAGATAGGATGTGTGAGGATCATAAGCGCTTGCGTAAGCGTTGATGACGCCACGGAAAATATCATCTGATCGTGTTTGCTCGAGCCGATTTTTCTGGCTTTTGTATCGTCTTTTTAGTGCCTTGTACGTTGCTTCTTCAGTGCGGTCAGCGAGCAGCAAACTAATTGCCTGATTTTCCAGCTGTTTACGCCAAAGGTCTTTAAGCTGCCCTTGATTAGACACCCATGGTGTCGATTCATCTCGCCTCAGTAGTTTTTCTCGATCTACCAAGTTGAGGGAGCCTGGACCCTGATCGAGGATTTGCAGCCATATGTTCAGACGCTCTTCAGCTCGTTGCAGAGACAATCCATAAAGTCTGTAAACGCCGTCGAGATTGCCGCGTTCAATTTCTTCAGGAAGATTTCTGACAGAGGCCTGATCTACGTCTTTCTCAATTAATAGTGAGCGCGAAGGATCAATTGCTTTTAAAATCAGATTACCCACCATGGGCCTGCGCTTAGCAAAAAGCTTGTCAGAGGCAAGATGCCGTCGCTCCAGTTCTTGCGTAATTATTTGTGCAAGTACAGTCTGCTCTTGGGTTGGCTCAATCGTTATAGCATTTGTGTTTAAAGACCAGATGAGTATCGAGGGAATAATCATCAACTTCGTGAAGATGTAGTGGAACAAACTTGGGCTATTCACGTTGGATCTTATCCTAATTGGTTTGTAGATTTACTGTTATGCTGACGCATACCATAAAATGCAATGCTTGGAGAGACAACTTGGAATTAACATGCATGTCGCCGTTTATCGGCAGGTTGATTGATTTCCTTAATAAATCGCCTACGCCTTGGCATGCAGTTTCAGGGATTTCGAGCCGCTTAGAGCAGGCTGGTTTTGTCCAATTGGATGCTCGATTAGAATGGTCACTTGAGCCTGGGTCAGCTTATTTTGTTGTCTGCGCAGATGGTGCTTTAGTAGCCTGGCGCCAGCCGTCTAATTCTGTTGTATGGACTATTTTTGGCGCACACACGGATAGCCCAAATCTCCGTGTCCGGCCTGTGCCGATCCTGAAGCGCCATGGATATTTTCAGCTATCACTTGAAGTCTATGGTGGATTGTTGATGGCTCCTTGGTTTGACCGAGATTTGTCACTAGCGGGTAGGGTCGCAATCGCAAACAAAGAGTCTGTATTGTCTAAGTTAGTTGATTTCAAACGTCCAATTGGATTAATTCCTAGTCTCGCGATTCATTTAGATCGCGACGCTAATAGTGGACGCAAGATTAACGCACAAACTGACTTGCCTATGGTTCTAGGGCGTGCTGCACAAGATGAGGAATTAAACTTTAAAGAATTGCTGGCCGAAGAAATTAACTGCGAGATCGATGATATTACCGCTTTTGAAATCTGCGCATATCCGCTAGAGGGAGCAAAAATCTGTGGGCTTCGTCAGGAATTTTTGACGAGCGCCCGTCTGGATAACTTGTTGAGTTGTTTTATTGTTACTGAAGCACTGGCGCAGAATGATGAGGCTGAAGGAAATATGATCGTGCTAAACGATCATGAGGAAGTTGGCAGTGTGTCAACTGGAGGGGCTGATGGTCCATTTTTAGAGTCTGTTTTGCGGCGCGCCAGCGAAGGTGTGGATTTTGAGCGCGTTCGAGCTAATAGCTTGATGATTTCGATTGATAATGCGCATGGCGTTCATCCGAACTTTTCATCAAAGCATGACGAGAGCCATCACCCACTTTTAAATGAGGGGCCTGTGGTTAAAGTCAATGCGAATCAACGATATGCCACGAGCGCGATAACGCAGGGAGTAATTGAGCAAGCCGCAAAACGAGCTGGCGTACCTTTGCAATATTTTTCAAATAGAGCTGATCTTGGTTGTGGAAGTACAATCGGACCATTGACGGCTGGACGTTTAGGCATCGACACGATCGATATAGGATGTGCTCAGTTTGCGATGCATTCAGCGCGGGAGACTTCTGGTACGAGAGATCCTGAGCTGATGCTCCAACTTCTAACTCAGCTTACTAAAAGAGACCTTAATTCATGAAATCGATACCATCTGAACATCCAAAAGTGCCAACGCCAAAACTTGGTGTGCTGCTAATTAATTTGGGAACTCCTGATGCGCTCGATTACTGGTCGATGCGCAGGTATCTTGGCGAATTTTTAAGTGATAAGCGAGTTGTGGAATTGCCAAAAGTCCTGTGGCAACTAATTCTTCAGGGGCCAATCCTGACATTTAGACCGAAGAAGTCGGCTATGGCCTATCGTCAAATCTGGAATAATGATTTGAATGAATCACCCTTGCGCACTTTTACGCGTGACCAATCTGATGCGTTGCAAGAGCGTTTAGGTGATTCTGTTCGGGTTGAGTTTGCAATGCGCTATGGCAACCCTTCGATCCCATCACTGATCAAGGATATGTTTGATGATGGGTGCTGGAAAATTGTCTGCATTCCCCTCTACCCTCAATATGCATCTAGCACAACAGGTTCAGTCGTTGATAAAATAGGTGATACTTTAAAATCCATGCGCTGGCAGCCAACTTTGCGCGTTTCGCCTCCGTTTTATGATGATGCTGAATACATTAGATTGTTGGCGCACTCAGTCCAAAAGCAGGTTGATGCAATTCCAGAGCCACCTGAAGTTTTGATGGCCAGTTTCCATGGACTTCCTAAAGAATATCTGGTTAAAGGAGACCCGTATCACTGCCAATGTCAAAAGACTGCTCGTCTGTTACGTGAAGCACTTGGATGGCCAGAGGATCGCTTCAAAGTTGCATTTCAGTCACGGTTCGGTCCAAAGGAATGGCTGCAACCCTACGCAGATAAGCTTATCGCAGAGCTCGGTCATCAAGGAATTAAGCGGATTGCAGTTGTGAGTCCGGCGTTTATTTCTGATTGTGTTGAAACCCTTGAAGAAATCGCAATTGGATTGAAAGAGACGTTTCAGGAGGCTGGTGGTGATGATTTGATAGCTTTAGATTGCCTAAACGCTTCCGATGAGGGAATGGCAATGATCGAGTATCTAGCACGACGTGAGTTGATGGGATGGCTTGATTGAAGCAAGCAGTCAGCGCAGCATTTTCTGACGCGCTAAACGACTCTGTTCCTGTGATGTTCGGGTATGTTCCCTTGGGATTGGCGTTTGGTGTTCTCTTTCAGAGCCTAGGCTATCACTGGATGTTCGCCCCTCTGGCAGGCCTTCTTGTTTATGCAGGATCGGCTCAGTTTATGGCTGTTGGGCTTTTGGCATCTGGAGTCACGCTAACAGAAACTTTTTTTGCGACTTTGCTGCTTAATTCAAGGCACTTTTTTTATGGTTTGTCTGTCCTGAATCGTTATCCAAAAAAAGGGCTTGCACGATGGTATTTAATTTTCGGATTGACTGATGAAACCTATTCATTGATTACAGCAAAACCCCGCAGCCTTTACTCCTCTCCAAGATATTACCTTTGGCTAACTGCCTTAAATCAGCTGTATTGGGTTTTAGGTTGTGGATTTGGTGCAGGGATTCAGTCGTATTTTAGTTTCAACTCCGAGGGCTTTGAATTTGCGCTGGTGGCATTGTTCGTTGTCTTGCTACTACAACAAATTAGTATTATGAAAGAGCGTTGGCTTTTATGG
>CAZFNA010000030.1:7580-20428 GCA_964520465.1 uncultured Pseudomonadales bacterium
TTTAATCAATTAAAACTTGATGATTCGAATTTTATAGGACTAGCGATCTTAGCGATCGCATTGGTCGTAATATTGCAACTTGTTTTCAGGAATGCGTTAGTTAGTATACTAGTAGGGACTAGTGTTTATGTCATGGGCGTACAGTGGATGGGGATTTGAACCTCATTTGGAGCTCTTCCACAAATAGTTCTTGAATTCGACCTACGGTAGATAAAGCGAAAGTACTAGACTGATTCATTTGGCAAAGTGCCGTATTGAGATAAATTTTATTGTGAAAGCTATGACGCAAAGCCAACATTATGATGTTTGATCCTGGGGTACCAACATTTCTGCCCCTACTCCAGTCGACCATCGAAGTTCTTGCAGTCTTAGCCTTCGCGGTGTCGGGGATTACAGCTGCACTGAGGGCTGGGATGGATTTTGTGGGTGTTTGTTTTGTTTCCGGTGTCTCGGCCTTTGGTGGTGGTACATTGCGAGATTTATTACTTGATCGGCGTCCATTTTTTTGGGTCGAGCAAGATTATTTGTTGTGGCTTGTAATAGGTCTGTGCTTTTTTGCGTCGCTCGTAATCAAACGATCTCAGACTGAGTTAACTGATAAATGGACGCAGCTTCCTGACGCGATCGGCTTGGGGTTATTTTCGGCGTTGGGTGCCCAAATTGCTTTGCTGAACGGTGCCTCGGTGATCGTTGCGATTTTGATGGGCGTTATTTCCAGTACACTTGGCGGCGTGCTTAGGGACATATTGTGTAATGTTGTTCCCAAAGTATTTTCTGATCACCAGCCATACATAACCTTGGCCATACTGGGATCAGCTATAGTTATTGGTTTAGATTTTATGTCTGTGGCACCTTGGCTATCTCTAGTGGCAGCAGTTTTCACTACTACTGTTTTTCGTTTGGTGGTGCTTGCCTTTAATATATCGATTCCGGCTTGGAGAGCATAAATCGAGTGCGCATAGAAATTGGTTGCTAAAAAAACAATTTTAATTACGGGTTCTACAGATGGTATCGGCCTTAGAACAGCGAAAAAATTGGCTTTTTCTGGCCATAAGATCTTATTGCATGGGCGTAATAAAAGTAAGCTTCTAGAAGTTGCTGCTCTACTAGGCCGATCTTGTGATTCTTATGTAGCTGATTTGGCGAAGTTAGATGATATCACTCAAATGATTGATCAAATTCTTGATCGGCATGATCACCTTGACGTAGTGATAAATAATGCCGGTGTTTTAAAAGCGCCAGTGACGCTCACGGAAACAGGTCGTGATATCCGGTTTGAAGTAAACACAATTGCACCATATCTCATAACCCAGCAGCTCTTGCGCATAATGCCTCGCAGTGGCCGGGTCGTTAATCTTTCTTCTGCGGCACAGTCGCCGGTCGATGTCCTTGCCATGAGAAGTCGTTGTGTCATGAGTGACATGATGGCGTATTCTCAGAGTAAGTTGGCGATCACAATTTGGTCTCTAGAGCTCGCTAAATTACTGCCTGATGGCCCCGTAGTTGTATTAGTAAATCCAGGGTCACTTCTAGCGACCAAGATGGTGCGAGAGGGATTTGGTATTGAAGGCAAGGATGTAAATATTGGTGCTGATATTCTGGTTAAGGCAGCACTCGATGATTCCTTTGCTGGTGCGACTGGAAAATACTTTGATAACGATATCGGACAATTTAGTCTACCTAATCCGGCGGCTTTTGAGCAAAGTCAGATAAGCCTTGTGATGAGCACTTTAGAAGCTGTGGAAAAATCCTTAATTTCTAAAAATTAATACGAAGTAAACGGTGGAATAATTTTTATAGGACTGAGTCGCGTTATTTAAACAACAGGAGAAAACCATTCCGGACTTTACCTCTAGAGAATTTTTGATTGATCACTGTCGAGCAATTCTTGACTTTTATGAACCTGTTGCTCTTGATCCTATGGGCGGTTTTTTCCAGAATTTTCTAGATAACGGAGAAGTTTTCGATAAAACATCTAGACACCTGGTTTCGTCAACTCGATTTATATTTAATTATGCTGAGGCATTTCGGCGAGGATACGGTCCCCATTACTCTGAATGGGCCACGCATGGGATCAATTATTTATTTAAACATCACTTTGCTTCGCAAACATCTCATTTCATCTGGACTGTAGGCGGTCGTTCAGACAAAACTGCGATGGCCTATGGTCACGCCTTCGTCGCCTTGGCTGGCGCGACAGCGATACGAGCTGGATTAGAGCCGGGGAAATCGTGCTTGGAGGCTGCTGTTAACATATTAGAACGGTATTTTTATGAGCCGAAGTATAAGGCATACGCAGATGAGCGTAATGCCGATCTGGATCAGTTAAGTGCTTATCGCGGACAGAATGCGAACATGCATATATGCGAGTCATTGATCGCTTCATTTCATGCTACGCAGCAGCGACATTTTTTAGATCGGGCCTGCACTCTTGCACACCAATTTGCCGGCAATTTGGCTACGTTGGGGGGTGGCATGATTTGGGAGCACTACACAGAAGGCTGGGAGATTGACTGGGAATTCAATCGAGATAATCCAGATGACCTTTTTAAACCCTGGGGGTTTCAGCCGGGTCATCAAGTCGAGTGGGCAAAACTACTGACTGAGCTTTACCTCATTACCAGAGATAAGTGGTACCTTCAGCGCGCAAAATGCCTATTCGAATCTGCGATCAATACTGGCTGGGATGATGAATACGGCGGCTTAGTTTATAGCATTGCTCCGGATGGCGCGTTTGCTAGTGCAGATAAGTATTTTTGGGTTCAAGCTGAAGCGATAGCGGCAGCATACCGTCTTTTCAAAATAACTTGCGAAGCAAAGTATTTGGATGATTATCAACGTTTATGGTCTTACTCCTGGGATCATCTAATCGATCACAAGCATGGCGGATGGTTTCGATTGAAGACCCGTACTGGACAGAAGATAGATAATAAAAAATCTCCTATGGGAAAAGTTGATTACCATACACTAGGAGCCTGCTGGGATGTTCTCGATCAAATGGTAAGTTAAGTTTTAGCATAGGTTGGAGCCACATTTGGAGCCAAATATTTAGGGAGTTTGATCGGCGAAGCTAATAATCTTTGGTATATCCTGTTGGACTATTGCTCAGGCATCTGAATTTTTAGCTGGAGAGGAAATGATTGGAGAGGAAATAAATGGAGCGTTTACTGATCTCGGGGCGTCGAGTACAGAGTCGGTAGAGCACGTTTATGAAAATGTGTCTGGTGCCTTACCGGATACACAAAACTGTGTATGGGTTTGTCACTCAACTTGGTGAGGAGATCACCACAAGGACTGATTTATTAGCACCCACAGCAAGTGCTCCCTCCCTTAAAAATTAAATCAACCTAGTCGGACTCCAACATAATGGATTTGAGAATGTCCTGTTCTTGACCTAGCTAATTCCCTACTTTCTTTTTACATCGTTTCTTTGCTTCTATACTCGACTTTGGATCCTGTGTAATTGGCACGAAAGGTATTTTGTAATGCGATTTTCTTTGCGGTGTTTTAAATGTGACTTTAATAACTGCGGATATCCGTACGAGATTTATAAGTACACTGGTGCTGGCGATACACTTGTTTATGACGGGGAGGATAAAACGCCAGATATATGGTGGCGTAAAGGAGCAATGTTGGGCTATTCGGATCCTAAAGAAGGTAAATTTTTAATTTTATATCGGGGTATTTTTTATGAAGAGTTACAGACATATATAACCGATCTTGATGTTGCCATGTCCGCTGCCCTAGGGCTTTCGGAGGGTTAATTTGATCGAAAGTTGGAGTTATCCTATTGACAAACATTGTATTTTTCATTGACGTCGAGTCACATATCTAAAGAGAATGAGTCAGGCCTCTTGACTCAGCTTTTGAGCTTAGAAGGCGGGAATTCATGTGCTCTTAGACTGAGTTTTAAGCCTTCTAGCATGATCGAATACTAAGCGATGAAACTCTTGAACCTGCTAGAACTTGTGCATATTTTTATGCGATGCTTTATTCGAGAACCTGCTAAATAGTTTTTTATATTTCTGGTCTGGTGTCTGAGTACTATGATTTATTTGTTAGTTTAATATGATTTTAATCAATGGATGAGAGTATGGATTTTCCTGAAGGCAGAGTCGCTGCAGTTTCACTGAATTACGGCCACAATTTTTCGAAGATCAACATAGATTCTATAAGACTAATTCAAGATCGAGGTGTTTTGGGTGACGCCCATTATGGTGAAACAGTCCAGCATGTTCATCTTGTGAAAAAAGATCCTGAGAGAGCGAACCTGAGACAGGTACATTTGATCGCATCAGAAAGAATCAGGGGGTGGCAGGAAAGCGGTCATTCAGTGAATTTCGGGTCCTTAGGGGAAAATATAACAACCTGTGGTTTGAATCTTGAATCACTACCTAAGGGATCAAGACTGGAGTTTGATAGCGGTACTGAGATTATTTTGATGGGTTTGAGAAAGCCATGTCATCAAGTGGACAAGTTCTCTTGTGGATTACTGCAATTAACTATTTCTAGGGGTGAATCAGGATTAGTCACATACATTATAGGCGTCATGGCCATCATTTCCCAAGGGGGGGAGGTTTGTAAAGGTGATCGAATAAAGGTAACTTTGCCGCGGCTTCCTCATAAGGCACTGGTGCACGTATAGGCCTCTCTAAGTCATTGCCAGACAACTTTTCATGCGGTCCTCTGAAACACCTATTAAATCAATGCCTGAGTCAGTTCTGATGTCGAACAAACGGTAGCGTATTTATGGTGTATGTCGTAAAGATTGACGGCGTGACTGACTGGATTTTGATCAAAGACACAGTCTTCAATTACCGTTA
This sequence comes from uncultured Pseudomonadales bacterium, assembly GCA_964520465.1. GTDB lineage: Bacteria > Pseudomonadota > Gammaproteobacteria > Pseudomonadales > Litorivicinaceae > HIMB30. The sequence goes on from CAZFNA010000030.1 coordinate 12,404, forward strand.
CTGAGTAATCTAATGAAAAGGCGTCAACTACTGATGCTCGAACACATCCGCTCGTACTTTCACCAATTATTACTAAGCTATTAATACCCTGCTGCTTTAAAGTCTGGTGAAGATGAGTTTCGAAAAATATGCTGGCTCGCACTTTTTTAATCATGCTATCTTGAGGTTGAAAATCGATTTCTTTGGAGATGCGATAGTCACCTGGCTGAATCTGTTTCCGCGGTCTTCGAGTCGCATGTCCTTTGACCTGAGCTTTAGAAATATCTTTACTCGAAAACCAAATTGGTAATTGTTTACTCCTGAATAGTCCGATAACTTGATTTATCGATTGAACGCAACCGTAGGCTTTATCTCCGCAAGAGGCTGGAAATTCCTGAATGATCTCGCTGACGGGTTTATCACCCCCCTTAAAAACCAGATGATAGAGATCTACAACTATAAGCGCTGGTCGGGCGCCGAGGATGGGTCTTGATGACTGGCCTTCTGATAGAGTTAAAAACGGCTCTGGGATGTAACTAGCCCAGATATGCTTTACGGATTCCATGTTCAAAATTACCTTGCGCGATGACTTGAGGCCGAAAAATTCTTGTATCTGAATGTTACCAAAACAGCAGGTGAGTATAAAATACCGGCTACGGAGGCAAGTAAATATTTCATATATGTGAGTACAGGATTTTTTTGTTGGCGTTAGCAATTATCCACATTTGCAAAGAGAGTGGTTTTTTAAAGTGATTCGTATAAATTATGAGCTAATAAGAAACGTCACCAGAGGTGCAACAGACATGAAAACTCTTTTAACTTCCATAATTCTTTTGATCCTGATGTTTTCCCCAGTTGCGCTATTTGGTGCAAACTTTAATAAAAAAGATATCCCAATAAGCACAGATACCATAAATTTTCTCCTGCCCGCTGATGTCTTACTTGACTTCAACAAAGCGTCTGACAAGGAGAAAAGTAAATTCTGTAGAGCCTCCAATACCTCAATCGAATTAATTTCGCTCTACGCTGAAGGTTTGAAGGAAATACCTAAACAAATTTGGGGTTATAACAGCCGGATGGATAACACAAAGGATGTTCCGTACGCTGAGGAAACTGGTTTGTTTATTCTGCGGGTATCTGAGGTAATAACTGATGCTTGGGCGTTCAATGATTCGGGTAAAAAAGAAATCGTTTTAGAAGCCTTGAATCAATGGGCCTCAAACGATGCTCTCCTTGAGACAAAGCCATGTGCTCATAACGGACGATTAGATAGAGGATGCACAGCATGGACTCAATCAGATGGTCAAGATTTATCAGATTCTAAGGATTACGATACTGTTCAAATGTGGGTTATGAAGCTGGCTTACGGATACTTTTTTGCATTGGCGGATTACGAGCCTGAAGATCAACGCCACAAGACCATACAAAAATGGTTTGGAAAATTCTTTGATCGTAATAAGAGACCTAGGGAGGTGTATTTTGGGTTAGACCATGGTTGGTTCTATCCCACAATTCTTGAAAGACTAATCAAGAGCAGGTCTCCAAATAATTTAATTAAGCAACTGCTCAAAGGCCTTGACCAGCAAGTTTTTGACGATGGCTCAATGAAGAATCGCACAACTCGCGGCAACAGGGCTCTCTGGTACCATCATGACGCCGTGAAAGAAGCTATGGTAACAATTGAGATTGCAAGAAGGGCGAATGTTGATATTCCTAAATCTCTCTCTAAGAGGCTTACGAAGGCGGGTGAAGTATTTATTAATGGTTACTTTGATCACGCCTCGTTAGATAGATGGGCCAAAGAGGCGCATAACGCAGTTTATGAGCCTGGTAAGCAAGATTTTAGAAAGAAACTTAATCGAATGCCGAATGGCCATTCCTGGTTTTATATTTTTTCCTATCGGTATCCTTTGTCAGCCCTTACCCCAAAGCTAGACGAAATTATTTTGCAAGATCGTAATCAAGCAGTAAAAGATGGGCAAATTGGTTTTGGCTTGGGTTGTATTTATGCGGTGGCGAAACTTGGAAGGAGATAACTGACATGCTTCAAAGTGTGCCGGCTAAATTTCGCTATTGTTCATAACAACTAATTTAAGAGGCCGGGAAGCCCCTCAGAATGGACAACTAGTTTTATCGTCAGTTATAAATTTCGTATATTTATTGCCGTCTAAATATTGGGGGAGTGCAGTGTTGAAGAATTGTTGTTACTGAAAAATAGGCAAAATATGGATGATCGTGATTAATAAAATACTTGAGTGGTTTGGTGTTGTAACAGCGATCGTATATTCCTTGTTGATAGCCTCAAATATGGGCTATGAAGTTCTTGGTTTTTCGTTGTTATTCATATCAGCTATAGCCATAGGTATTTGGGCTTTTTTATGCCGTCACTATGGAATTCTATTTCTTCAGTTTTTTTACGCTTCTGCAGGAGTCATAGGAGTTTTACGATGGGTTTAAAAATTCCGTGTGGCACCTGAGGTAATCAAGAACACCATAGGAGAACGGACCGATATTTTCCTGCCAACCCAACCTTGAGGAGGCGCATAAGAGACGCCAAGGCGAGCGCTGGTAGTATAAGGAAGGTTAGAATGAACAAATATGTAAAGCTTACTATTGGTCTGGCGGCTACTTTGTCAGTAATTTACGTGGCTCTATCTGGTTGGGGTAATCAGGCAGTCTTCATAGATTTCCGCTCAATGATGTTAGTAGGAGTGATTGCCTTAGCCTACTCCTTCGTTGCAACTAGTCATGGCTGGATCAGTTTAGAAGAATTGTCTGCGGGAGCATTGTTAGGAGGTATCGTAGGCGTTGCGGTTGGACTGAGTCTCACGTTACCTCTGTCCGCAGAAGAACAAATTGAAGCTTGGCCATACGTCTTCTTACCTATGATTTATGGCGTGATACTAAAAATTGCATGCGATGGGTTAAGTGATTGAGTCCTTCCATTATATCTGGAGAACAGTGGTACCACATGGTGATCAAGAGCGACGGTCCAAAAAATCAAGTCTCATTAAGAAAGCGTATACTTTTAATTGGCGATGACGATGAAAAGAAGGATTAATGGAACGGACGATTGAAGAGATATTGCAGCAGGCTTTTGTAATACATGATGAAGGTAATCTTCAAGAAGCCGAACTCCTTTGTCGGGTTGTGCTGCAGCCCCAGCCAGCGCATCCAAATGAAACCTATAAGTTACGCTTAATCGCGATCTCCAGAAATCAAGGCCTATCTGGTGGAGAGAAGTCTGGAGTAGTTGGACAGAGGCTTGATCTCTTGAGGGAACAGTCGCCGGTAGGAAACGAGAGTAAAGTACCGTCTCAAGCACAGCCCAATAGTCTCTTAGAACCTTATCAAAACGTGAGGGTCGATCATGATGAAAAGTTAGCAGTATCTACTACTGAAGAATTTCCTGAGCATCTTTTCGGTTGGAAAAAACTGGACATAGTCTTGGGGCAATCATGCAGGAATTCTGATGTATTTAATGCGCAAAATTATTTCTTTGGGTAGGGGATATGTCAGTCTTAGATTCCGAAATTTGGAACAAAAAAATAGTCGTTCCGAGACTCGCCCTCGAGCGCCGTGACTCACGACATGCTGACTTTTTAATCAATCTTTGGCACGATACTGATTTTCTGAATCACTACAATCGGTTGCTGGCCTATGAATCAGATGTAGATAAATTATCGGCTCAGTTACAGAGGGAAAGGCATAGACCAATTCAAGAGAGCAGATCCTGTCATTGGACAATTATAAAAGAAGCCCAGCCGGTCGGGATAGTTTCTCTGGTCGATATTTCAGAGCTGCACAAGCGAGCTGAATTTTTAATCGGAGTTGCGCCGGGATCGCCCCCGATGATTGCGGTAACGGCCACTTTGATGTGCTTTCAGTTTTTCTTTAAAGCAATTAAGTTCGAAAAACTTTTCTCTTTTGTCTATCCCGATAATGTTCGGTCTATTAAGTCGACGCTTAGCTTGGGTTTCAGACAGGAGGCGATTTTAGTAGGCCATATTGTAGATCCAAAGACTGGAGAAAGGCATGATTTAATTCAAACGGGATTGTTGAAGTGCGAAGCTTTTAATTCGCGAAATCTTCGATTAATGAAACGGCTGCTGTCATAACTAAGCATCAATTGCATAAGGTAACCCAAGAATTTGAATCTTTGACTTCATTATTTCTGTAGTTCCACTATATTCAGACGCTAATTCTAGAAAATTTACCCTACCGTCCGAGTCGACTAAATTTGTGTATGCATGGAGCGTATCATCATCAGGCGTGAAGCCAGCAACGTTCTCGACCACCCTGCTAGTGAACTCTCGATTGGATAAAGTTCCCAGAGAGCTGGTGCCTATCAGGTCAAGGATTTGTTCGCGTGACTGGCCAGAGTCTGCAAGCGCTAACCCGAGGCCTAGATACTGGTCTAAGCTCCCAACACCGAAGCCCGATATTATCGCTCGTGCTACCATTCCTGCGCCTGAAATGAGCGCCTCTGTATCTCGAGCAAATGACTTGTCGGTAAATTGTAGTCGCTCTATTCCACCAATCTGAACAGAATGATCTCCAACTGAAATTTCTGATTCATAAAAAATGGCCGCCTTTTCGAAGGTGCTCTGGTGAACTGCGTTTTGTGATCCAGTTTTAAGTATTAGCGTATCTATACCCGCTCCCCCATCAATCAGATCCTTGCCGTCAGAAAAGGTAATGCTGTCATTTCCATCAGAGGCTGAAATCTTATCGTTACCCCTCGTACCTTTTATAATATCAGCATTTTTTGAGCCTGTGATTTCGTTGTACGCGGCAGTACTTCCAGTACGGAAAATTGATGCGTTACCAGTTTCAAGCTTTGTATCATCGCTAAATACTAAATATTCAACCGCCAAATCTACAGTATCTGTTCCATCAGAACCTGATTCGTCATATATCGAATACCCACTCAAGGCATCATTCTTACCTTGAAAAATTCCCGTTATCGTATAGCTAGTCACAGGACCTAAAAATGTTACTTGATCTCCGGCAGCAAGCCCCCCAGGAAAATTGTCATTGCCTGGAGTGCTATTGACTATCTTATTGGATCCAGTAGCTGAGTTTTTAGAGTCAGAAGAGTTCGATGAATTGGACGTGTTTTCAGTATTGGATGTGTTAGATGACACTTCAATACTTGTGTCGTTGATCGCGGTGGCCAACTCAGTTTTATTGGTTGTAGTGTTGGCTGGGTTAGTTGAAAAGGACACGCCCTTTGTCACTTTCTTGTCGAATGCTTCTGATGCACCTGCATACCGAGAATTATTCTGCAGTTCACTAAAAAAATTAGTTATGGCTGCACCGCGTCCGTGAGATAAGACAGCATCAGCCATAAAGGCTTTAGCCAGAATATCTTGAATTAAGCCCAGGTTTTTAAGGAATAAGGCGATAAAGGACGCGTCGGTGCCTCCAATAATAGTTCCCTCATTGAGGTTTGCAAACGAGTCAATCGTTGCAGCGATCCCGTATTTCTTTTCATATCCCAAGTATTGTGACAGATAGGAATACCCCGGCGCGGTATCCCACAATGACACAAAAGCCCGGGTAATTTGAACCGTTGGCGTGGGGAGTAGCCCTACAGAAGTGTCACCAGAGTTCGTTGTAGAATCTGAGGAACTGGCACTCCCTGTATTATTAGAAGAAACTAAGGCCTCAACTGTAGCACCGGCTGGCGATTTTACCCTGGGCGATATTTCTGTGTACCCGTCGTCATCATTAAATGAAACGGAAAATTGGATCTCGTTACCCACGTCTGTGTCTTGCACAACGTAGATTTGGCTTGCATCTCGCAGCTGAGTAGCCGTTCCCTCACTATCAACTCGAAACCACTGGTACCAGAGTACGGAGGAGCTTTTCCCATTTTTATCATTGAAAACTACTTCAGTTGTTAGCTTATCGCCAACCTTGTATGGACCATCAGTTATTTTTTGGGTAAAAATTGCGGGAGAATTGGTGGGTCGGTTTTTGAGCTGGTAAAAACCTTCAATCGTTAGCAGATCTGTATCAGCGAATTGAATTTTTTCAAAATTACGAAGCTCTATCGTTTCGTCTGTAGGCTCAAAAGTAAGCAAGTACGAAGATGCTGATTTTTTTACTATTTCAAAATCGTCATACTTCCAATAGCTATCATAAAAAGTATCCTCACCTAATCGACCGTCTATCGTATTTCCGGTTACCCTAGCTTCCTTGAGATTATCTTGGGCTGGGTCAAACCAATATCTGTCATTCAAGTCTGTCAGATACGCATTTGTTGGTACAACTTTGATGTTTGCTAAAGCATCTGCGTGTATTACGGAAGCGGTACTCATAAAATGAGAGAAACCACTCCATTTTATAAGCAGACGACCAGACGCATCGTAATGCTCTATGCCAATCCAATTCGCCGACGGTTGATTCGTGTCTGCGTCAAAAATCCATTGTTCACTGGACCCATCATCATGGGTCCAAACAATTCGATTTCCGGTGTAATATGACGATACAGGCACATCATTTTTGTCCCAAGCGTCAGTTTGGAAACTTTGCGGCGTTACTAGAAATTCTTTCTTAATCGTCATACTTGAGCCGCTGTCTTACTTCATAGTCTAGGATTTTAGACGCTGTCAAACCAGAGGGAGTTAGAGAGATTAGAATTACTAATAAGTGTTTCACTACATCTGCCTTGTCAGTTGTGCGATCTTAAATATTCAGTATTCAATGGACTAGATTAAATAGTATTCTAGGATTTTGTAAAGAGAATCGAAGGTCTATTCAAGGCACAGCAGAGATTAGGCCAATTTTTATTACGGCTGGGCAAGCGCAGCATAATAATAGTTAGTTTCTTTATGTCGGTCTACAGTCTCGATTAGTCAGTGGGATTTTTCTACCTGGTTGACTCGGCGAAATTAGAGATACGGGTAGGAGAGGACTTGGTTTGGCTCTCGTCAAGCATGTGTTAGAGCGGCACAATGCCTCTTTGAGTATTGAGAGTGTTCCCGGAAAAGGGAGCTGTTTTTCGTTCCATTTCCCATTGAATATAGTCGTAACGGTAAATTGATGAATGCTTCCGTTTTGATTTCTTGAGCAGCACTTTTTAGATAAAAGAGTCTTTATATTTAGCAGTGCGCAGTTGCAGGGTTTATTAGTTCAGAAATTACGCGAATGACTTCTAAAAATGACGCTTTTGCGAAACCAAAAACAGAATAGTTTCGGATTAGTTATATTTCTGTGGCTTGGGAGTTGATCTCGCTTATTTAGACTCAATAATCTTCCACAATAACCTGTGTATTAACAGTTAACACCGAGCACCATTACCCAAAGCGCCAAATGGAATACAGAATTTATGATTCAGATACCAAAAGTCCCCGCCCCGATAGCACAATTTCTTTTGAGACTCCCTGTCAGCATACTATTTTTACAACAAGGTTTGTCGAAGCTACCAGTCACCGAAGCAACCGCTGACGGATTTGGATTGCCTTTTATCGTATGGTGGTTCGTTGCTTATGGTGAGATTGGTGCGGGTATTGGTTTATTAGTCGGTGGTATCCTGGGGTTTAAAGATTTTTTTGGGTTGGGAGATTTAGTTACACGTTTTTCTGGGATCACCATGGCATGTATAATGACTGGCGTCATCTGGATTAGCGCTCCATCAGATTTAATGGCAGTCTTATTATATGATTATTTCCATGTAAGCCTCTACTTTATAGGACTTTATTTTGCTCTACGCGGAAACCCAAAATGGAGCGCTTAGCACTGTATTTAGGGCGCGCAGCGAGCAAACCACATGCGCGCATGCATGTCATGTTCCCAATCTACTTTTTGATTGCCAACTAAGAGTGAAAACAGACGTATTTTGGTTCATTGCGAGGCACTCTTGACGATACTTATGATGACGCAGTCAACATGTAATACGATGATCAATCCGATGTTAACTCGATCTACCGTATTGAAATAACCTCACTTCAGCAAGCGTTCGACATCCTTGGGAACGCACAAAATGAAGATCGGCGTGTTCCTATGATTGCTCAGGAAAGGGGACATGAATCCCGAGGC
>CAZFNA010000031.1:0-19978 GCA_964520465.1 uncultured Pseudomonadales bacterium
AGGAAATGTTCTGAGGGACTACCTGACTGATCTTTTCCCCATCTTAGAATTGGGAACTAGTGCAAAACTGTTGTCAATCGTCCCACTGATGAACGGCGGCGGGCTTTTTGAAACCGGCGCTGCTGGATCAGCACCTAAACACGTCATCCAATTCATAAAAGAAGGACACCTGAGGTGGGACTCTCTAGGTGAGTTTACGGCCCTGGCCGCTTCTTTAGAACAGTTGAATCTTTACACCAAAAATGCTAACGCAAAAATACTCAGCCAAACATTAGATGCTGCCACAAAAAAAATACTGGATCGCGGAAAATCTCCAAAACGCAATGTGGGAGAATTAGATAGTCGCGGCAGTCATTTTTATTTAGCACTTTACTGGGCAGAAGAGCTTTCAAACCAAAAACTTGATGGGGAACTACAAAATACATTCAGGGCACTATATGAAAGTTTGAAAAATGGCGAATCAGCGATAATGAGAGAGCTTGAGGAACCACAAGGCTCACCTGCATTAATAGGAGGATACTACCTGCCAGACCCAAGGCTAGTTTCAGAAATTATGCGGCCCAGCGCAATATTTAATCGTATTATTGACACCCAAGAAGAGTTGTAAGCTACTCGTGTTGATTTTATTTAATAAGCCATTTAATGTTCTGACTCAATTTTCTGGGGAGGGGTTGACGCTCAAAAAATTCATTGACATCCCCTCAGTTTACCCCGCAGGGCGCCTTGACAAAGAATCAGAGGGCCTGCTGATTCTTACCGATGACGGACAATTACAAGATCTAATCACTCATCCGAGACATGGAAAAATAAAAACTTATCTGGTCCAAGTTGATGGAATTATGTCCTTGGAGGCTTGCCAAAATTTAGCAGTTGGAATTCAACTTAAAGATGGAATGGCCATCGCAGTCAAATGTTCAAAAATTGATCCGCCCCAACTACCTCCCCGTGACCCACCCGTTCGCTTTCGAAAAAATATACCGACTAGTTGGATTGAGCTAATTCTAGATGAGGGTCGTAACCGCCAAGTTCGAAGGATGACAGCGGCTGTTGGGTTTCCAACATTGCGGTTGATTCGAGTCCAAATCGGTGAATATCATTTAGGAGATTTAAAATCGGGCGAGTATCGAGTCATCGATTCAACTCGGGTATTATCCACAAATGAAAAACGAAGACATTGAAATTATCGTCGGCATGTCCGGAGGTGTTGATTCCTCCGTGGCAGCTCACCTCCTTAAAGAACAAGGATACGGCGTTAGCGGTATGTTTATGAAGAACTGGGATGAAGACGATGGTACTGAATATTGCACTGCCATGACTGATTTGCGAGACGCTGAACAGGTGGCTGATACCCTAGGTATACAACTCCATCGGGCAAATTTTGCAGCAGAGTACTGGGATTATGTATTCGAACATTTTCTATCCGAAATCAATGCAGGACGCACGCCTAATCCAGACATATTGTGCAACCGCGAAATCAAATTTCGAGCTTTTCTAGATTATGCCCGATCTCTCGGGGCAGATTACATTGCCACCGGACATTACGTACGGCGCATTGATAGTATTAATCCACTGCAAAAGGGTCTTGATCACAATAAAGATCAAAGTTATTTTCTGTGGGCGCTAACTGAAGCTCAGGTTAATTCTAGTCTTTTTCCCATAGGTGATTTAACAAAACCAACGGTTAGAATAATCGCTGAAGCTCAAGGATTTGTGACTGCACAAAAAAAAGATTCGACAGGAATATGTTTCATTGGCAAGCGTCGATTTAGTGATTTCTTAAAAACCTATGTCAAACCTAAGACCGGCAATATCGTTACTGACTCAGGAGATATTATTTCGAGCCATCAAGGACTCATGTTTTATACGATCGGACAGCGACAAGGCCTTGGCATCGGCGGTCATAAAAACTACTCTGATGAAGCGTGGTTTGTCGCTGAAAAACGACTTGAATCCAATGAGCTAGTAGTCGTCCAGGGTACCAACCACCCCAAACTCTTTTCAAAAGGGCTCATAGCTCGGCAAATTAATTGGATAGGAGAGCCGCCAAGACTCCCTGCCCGGCTGGCTGTTAAGGTTCGCTATCGGGCGCCTGATTCACCCTGCTCAATTGAAATGCGGGGAGGAGATTTACACGTAGAGTTTGACCGACCCGAACGTGCTGTGACACCAGGTCAATCTGTCGTGGTCTACGCTGGCGAAGCATGTTTAGGCGGCGCTGTTATCGAGGAAGCCTTAGCATGAGCAATCCAGATCGTCTTTACCCCTTATGCGCTCTTGCTATGGTCGCGCATCAAGTTGACCGGCTGGCCAACACTGGCTTGGTCCCGCATGAAGAGTTTGAAATCCTCATCCAAAGTATCTTGCATCTGACACCAAGCACACCACTCGACGTCTATGGAGGGAGTATAAACAATCTTAAGCATGGTGCGGAGATCCTCCGCGCAATTCTTGGTCGTGGTGGCAACCGCAAATACCCTGACCTGATTCGATACTTCGTTAGTCTGATACAGGTAGAAAAACAACTATCTAAACAGACGGTAATTATGGATCGACTTCGCGGTCATCTTGAGGCTGCTGAACAAAAAGCCCAGCAACTAAGCCCAACACACGAAGCGATAATCGAGAATTTAAATACCGCGTATCAGGAAACAGTTTCTACGCTCAATTTCCGAATCACAGTAACGGGAAACCACGGGCGACATCTGCAACAAGGCAACAATCCTGCTAGAGTACGAGCGCTTCTTCTCAGCGGAGTCCGCGGAGCCATGCTTTATCGGCAGCTCGGTGGAGGTAGACTGGCCCTACTTTTTCAGCAAAGTCGTATAGTCAAGGAATTAGAAAAAATCGGATTGTAAACAAGATGAACTTATCAACGTTGACAGCAATATCGCCTATAGATGGGCGCTACGCATCAAAGGTCGATGCATTACGCTCAATCGCGAGCGAGTACGGACTAATGAAAGCACGGATTGAAGTTGAGCTGGCCTGGCTTAAATCGTTAGCAAGTCATCCTCAAATCGACGAGGTCCCACCTCTCTCCGGACAAGCCATTGCACAAATTGAAGCAATCGTAGCTGAATTCGGGACCACTGATGGCGAGCGTGTCAAAGAGATTGAAGACACCACCAATCACGATGTCAAAGCGATTGAATACTTTATAAAAGAAAAGTTTACAGCCAACCCAGAATTGAGTGCCATATCTGAGTTCGTGCATTTCGCGTGCACCAGTGAAGACATTAATAACCTATCCTACAGTTTGCTCTTGAAGCGTATGCGTGACGATGTACTCTCGAAGAAAATGCGCGAAATTATAGATTTCCTCCGACACAAGGCAATTCAGTGGGCTGGGCATCCGATGCTAGCTCGAACCCATGGGCAAAGTGCATCTCCAACGACCGTCGGCAAGGAACTGGGCAATTTTGTCTCTCGACTCGAGCGCCAAGTCCATCAATTCGAGTCTGTCCAACTGCTCGGGAAACTTAACGGAGCTGTAGGCAACTACAACGCACATTTTTCGGCCTACCCAGAAATCGATTGGGCAGCGCATGCGGAAAACGTAATTACCAATCTTGGCTTGACTTTTAATCCATACACCACTCAGATTGAACCCCACGATTGCATAGCTGAATACTTTGATGCAGTCAGACGCTTTAATACAATACTGATCGATTTAAATCGAGATCTATGGGGCTATATTTCACTCGATTACTTCAACCAAAGCACAATCGCTGGTGAAGTTGGTTCGTCCACGATGCCTCACAAAGTTAATCCAATTGATTTCGAGAATTCAGAAGGAAACCTCGGCATTGCCAATGCAATTTTTGAGCACTTAGCCGCCAAGCTACCGATCTCTCGTTGGCAGCGAGACCTCTCAGACTCCACGGCTCTTAGGAATATCGGCGTGGGTGCTGCTCACTCACTAATCGCATATGAAGCCTCACTGAAGGGCCTGAATAAGCTGGAAATCAATCTAACGGTAATCATAAAAGACCTGGCTAACCGTTGGGAAATACTTGCAGAACCAGTTCAAACTGTTATGCGCCGCTACGGTATCGAAAAGCCTTACGAACAACTGAAAGAATTAACGCGGGGCAAACCGATTGATGAAGAATCACTAAGAATATTTATTAGGAATCTCGATATACCGGACGAAGCCAAACAGACACTGATGGATATGACACCGCTGACTTACACCGGATCAGCCGAGGCTCAAGCACGATCTGTATGACAGTCGACAGATTAAAGGGGATTTCGCTCTCCGACGGCGATAGTCTCGCTCCATACTGGCAAACTCACCCGGTTATCCTCGAAAGGGCATTAGACGTGAGTATCCTTGTGCCAGATACCGATACAATAATCGAAATTCTCACTGAGACCGATATGCCAAGCAGGATATTTATTGGTAGAGAGGGTGAGGAATTCTCAGTTGAGTATGGGCCATTTAATCAATTCACCGCGCCTAAAAAACCATGGACTGTTCTAATTCATGCTCTTGAGCACCTTTTTCCAGAATACGATCAAATTCGAAAATCGATGTCTTGGCTGCCACACTGGCGATTTGAAGACTGCATGCTTTCCTGGGCATCAAAAGATGGAAGTGTAGGACGACACTTTGATCAATTTAGCGTTTTTTTAATTCAGTTAAATGGCTGCAGGGCTTGGGAGATTGGACCCAAGAAAACATCAGCAACTGAAATGGTACCGAACCAGTCGATCGCATTAGTTAATCCCGTGGCTCCCGATACCACTTGGATAGCCAAGCCCGGGGATGTCCTGTATCTACCACCTAATGTGATTCATCATGGCGTAAGTCAGGACCCAGACTGCATGACTCTATCAATCGGCTTTAGAGCACCAGACTCTTTGGCTTTACTCGAGGCAGCCCTAGAGACTTGTGATCAGGTTAGCACTACCCATCGTTTCAATGATCCAAGGCGACTTCAAACCGGAGGTGCAGGAGAAATTCTTCCTGAAGATCTCAAGGAAGCTCGAGCTACCATCATTCGCCATCTTGACGAGCCTGGTGTGATGGAGCATATTTTTGCGACACGCGTCAGCGCCCCATACCTAGATCTAGACTCGAATACAGAGTTGGCAGAATCAGAGATCAACCTACAATTTCAATCGACGACACACTGGGACTTGGACCCGGGTTGCCGCATGGCATACGTCAATTCAACCCTCTACATCAATGGAGAACGGATAGGTGATGAAACGCCTGCTCAAATTATTCAGTTGGCTAATACGCGCTCTACTCAATCTAGCAAACTTTACGAGCTCGATGAATTCTGGCTCAGTAACGTCCGGGAACTCATCCGCACGGAATTGCTCATTCCCTCTGAAAACGACCGTTCGTGAAGCATCTTGGGCAGAAGATCAAGACTCACTTCAAAACATAAGGACAGTAGTTTTCATCAGAGAACAAGGTATCGATCCGGCCGATGAATGGGACCCTAGTGATGCTGAAGCAATTCATCTTCTCGCAGAATGTAACAGTGAGCCCGTAGGATGCGCCCGTATACTCAACTCAGCAACAATTGGTCGAATGGCTGTCCTGAAAGAGGCTCGCAACAAAAATACTGGGAGTAGAATTCTGAGGCACGCCATCAAACTTATCCAAGAAGCAGGAAATAGCCCAACTCTTGGAGCCCAAGTCAGTGCAATGAGATTTTATGCGAGCCATGGATTTTTGCCAGAAGGCCCTGTGTTTGACGACGCAGGCATTCCCCACCAGACCATGACACTTAAGAGCGACCCAGAAATAACGCTGATGCCAATCGATACTGAGTCACTTCGTTTTGATACGCCGACTATGATGGTGGCAATTGAACCGCATACAGCGAATGGGGAAATGCGGATCAATATCCTACGCCTGAGCCAAGACCAAGCCAACTGGCTTATACCTAGGCTCTGCTGTTATGCGGCAACTCACAGCGCACATACGCTGGTAATCGAAATTCCAGAGGGCAAAGTCAATTTTCACTTAAGCCAGCAGGGAAAAGAAAGCACTTGATAAATTAAATCAAGTTAGCCCAACTCAGGCTGAGTAATTCAATTTCTGAGACACTCTCCCCGGTCAGCATAAGGTTAGGTGTCCAAAAGATGCTAATAGAAAGCTAGTAGAGCCTTATGTAAATCGATTTTTTATGACAATGTTTGACTCTGCCCGTAAAGCTTAGCCCCATTCAAAAAGCTAAGCTCGTCATCAGTTGAGACGCGAGATAGTATCTGATTTCTATGCGGAAACCGTCCGTATTGCTCAACGATTCCTTTATGCTCAGTCGCATAATTCAAAAATCCCTGAAATCTAGGCCTATCCTTATCCGTTGCCCGACTTAGTAATCTCGACATTTCCTGAACACACAAAGCCTGATCCGAAAGTAACTCACTGTGCTCTAATGGCATTAAGCCAAAAATCTGATATGTCAGCGGCAAGGTCTCGAATATTTTTTTTGCTTGGCCACGTCTCGCGAGCTTGAGTGCCCGAGGATCGCCAGCATAAGCCCGCGCAGTGCCTCTAAAAATATTGCGGGTAAATTGATCAAGCAAAATAATTAAAGCCAACCGACTCTCCGGCTCACTTTCCCAATCTTTAAGTCCACCAGCAATAGCCAGCTCAACAGGATGACCAAAACGCCGCCCAATTTCCAGATCCACGTCACGTCCACCCACAAACCACCGTTTGTCTTGCTTCTCAGCGAGGTGCCCTGGCGCATACTCAGCGAACCAATAATCGAGAATAAGTCGAGCAGTTTGGCTGGAAATCGCGTTGTTCATACAGTCAAGTGACATGGCATGAAAGTTATCTGCGTTCTCATCTCTACACCCAGTCCCTGCAATCAGCCAAATTCATCTGAACTTCACTATCTCTACCCGATCTGGAGATAAACTTCCAGGAGAAACTAGGGGGCCCAATCCATAGGCATGCGGAACATCAAAACCTGCGTCGCGAAACAGGCCCTGCACGTATTCTGCTCGTTCCTTGGCTTGATCGATAGCAACGGTCAAAGATCCATCAGGGGCTACTGGGTGATAAGCAACAATAGCTAGGTCAGATGGATTTAGTGTCTTCAGCTCCATGGCTATTTCCTTTATTGCAGCCCGACTCTCTGGACTCACTTCGCCCCCAGTAAATACCACTGGCAGTGCCACTGTGCGGTCAGACGCCAAGGTCTGCGCACGCTGAAAAGAAGATTCCGTGATACTGGATTCCACTAAACGAAGATGCACATACTGGCGCCTATTGCCGCGCTCAATGCCATAAGCTGATAAATAACGAGTATTGACCCCAGGCAGCTTTACAGCAAAATACTCTTGATTACCGTTTGGACCATACAGCTCGCGTACTTTAAACAATGAGTTGGCCCACAATCCACTGACTCCGCAGCCACGGCTTTTACATTCAAATAGTATTTCTGCACCTTTCGAGCCCAAAGTAGTCTTCAGTCTCTCCATGTAGGATCCATAAACCTGACGCGGTCCTAATTGATAAGTGATATCAATAACATGACCTTCTATATCAAGCTCCTTATCAATAGCCAAGCGGTTATTAACCCGCTCGACACGTTCTAAAGGAAACCTAATAGCTGACCGTAATCCGTCGCTATATCTAACAATTTTAGATCCTAGAGGTCTCTCAGCTTCCGAAAGATCGGAAGAATCAGAGATATCTTCAGCAAACGCTGCAGAAGAAGTCCACATCAAACCAATCAGCAACCAATTTTTCATTCTGTATTAAGTCCTTTCAATAACCAATTTGCGATTGCCTGTTGAGCACCCTCCAAGTGGAGATGGTGGCCACCTTTGAAAGTTTCTACCCTAATCGCTGCACAAAGTTTTATTCGGTCTGGCAGAAACGATGGATCTACAAAGAAGCCAGTCTCTCCCAAAACTAATGAAACTGGCATTTTTAAACGCTCAATAAAGACTTGAATCTGTCGCTCCTCTAATCGAAATAACGGCGGCAACGTCAGGTGCTGATCCGATGCCCAGATCCATCCACCCGAACTCTTTAACAAACCACGCCTTGCGATTAGATCCGCCGCTTGAGGAGTCAACGGCGCTACACCGCCGCGAACTCGGGCCTCAATGGCCTGCTCAATAGTTCCATACTCAGGTTTACGACGATCCGATAAGCACATCAACCGCTTAGTCGATTTTCGTAAAAGATCGGGGGCCTCACCATCTGAGTATGCCCAAGGACCCAGTCCCTCAATTAACCATAATTGGCTTATCCGGTCAGGAAAAGCACTCGCCACAAGACTCGAAACAGCCGCACCCATCGAATGACCCAACAAAATAGCTTGATCCCACTCAAGTGCGTCTAGAATGCCAATTACATCAGGTACGCTATCCCAAATATGATACGGCCGATTCAGGTTGTCAGAAAGTCCATGGCCACGCTGATCCACAGCCACTACGCGACAACCCTCAAGCAGAGGCGCCAGAAACTCAAAAGATGCTGCATTATCTAGCCAGCCATGTAGCGCTAATACAGGTACCCCATTGTTCGGGCCAAAGCATAACCCTTGAAAGCTCAAGCCATCAAGTTGAAAACTAATTGACTCCGGCATCAGGGCTGATAACCACCAGCCAGAGTAGCCATACCAGGTAACACTGCAGCCAGTCTCAAATGATAGGCGGTTGCCGGTAAAGCCCTCGGGCGCACGTCAAAATTTGCATCAGCTTCCGTTAAAAATCCCACAATAGCGGTCAGTATTGGCTGATGGAACACAAAGATTGCACCCTCCAGCATGTGCCGCTCAATCACTGCCATTGCATGTCTCCAATCATCTTCTGGAGTAATCCCCTCCAGTACCTTGACTTGATGCTCAGATCGGATTGAGTCCATTAACACCTCTGCGGTCTGTTGTGCTCGACTTCGAGTTGAACAAAAAATCGTCGAGAGACTCCATTCAG
Source organism: uncultured Pseudomonadales bacterium (assembly GCA_964520465.1). GTDB lineage: Bacteria > Pseudomonadota > Gammaproteobacteria > Pseudomonadales > Litorivicinaceae > HIMB30. Next base: position 8,920 of record CAZFNA010000031.1, read on the forward strand.
ATTTTCTAAGATGAGAACCAATTATTGCTGCGTCAGCTCTACCTTTGGCAGTTAGGGGTCTTTCAGCATCATTAAGCGCAAACGGAATCGCTTCACCATGCCGCATTAATATAATGTTCATTGAGCCTCTCCTCGAGTCTGATATTATGCCTTCAAATCAACACAGAAAAGAATCTATGAAAATCGTTTCATTTAATATCAATGGAATCCGTGCTCGAATCCATCAGCTTGAAATGCTCAAACAAAAACTCAACCCTGACGTCATCGGGCTGCAAGAAGTCAAAGTTGCCGACGAACAATTCCCATACGAGGATCTTGAATTTTTGAATTATCGATTTGATACCCATGGACAGAAAGGTCACTATGGAGTGGCGCTAGCGTCAAAACCTGAGCCGACCAGAATCATCCGCGGCTTTCCCAACGATTCCGAGAATAGTCAGCGACGAATGATACGTGGCATATATGAACTTTCAGATGGTACTGAGCTTACCGTATTTAATGGCTATTTTCCTCAAGGAGAATCAAGAGATCATCCTTTAAAGTTCCCTGCAAAAGAGGCGTTTTATCAGGACTTACTAAACACTTTACAGACTGAATACACCCCAACTGACTACGTGGTGGTTATGGGAGACTTCAATATTGCGCCTGTTGACAACGATATTGGAATTTCGAATGACGCCAAAAAACGGTGGTTGAGAACGGGAAAAACATCATTTCTTCCCGAAGAAAGACAGTGGTTTCAGCGCTTAAGTGATTGGGGTCTGACCGACAGCTGGCGCTCTACCAATCCTGACGTCTCAGATCGCTACAGCTGGTTTGATTATCGGTCACGAGGTTTCGAGGATGATCCGAAACGAGGGCTTCGAATTGACCATATTTTAGTCTCATCTCCTGTCATGAACCGCATCACTGAATGCGGTATTGATTACGCGCTGAGAGGAATGGAAAAACCCTCCGACCATTGTCCAATTTGGATTAACATCGAGTGAGTTCGCGTTAGATGAATTAACTAAAATAAATAACCAGCCCATAGAGCGTTAGCACCGGTTAGATGTACTCAGATCCTTTGCTAGGTTGTTAGGCATTATTTTTCATTCCCCTACAATTTTTTATATACCAGAGGTAGCCGACGGTTTTACCAAATTCGGTATTTCTTTAGACAAAATCCCACCAATGGAGCTCTAGCTTCAATTGCTTGTGCAGTGGTCTCACATTTGGCGCATGACCACATTTTTTATAATTTGGGGCTTCTTCTCGCTCATGACTTTTAAGCAAAAAGGAATTAACTACTTAATTAGGAATAGAGTCATTAGGCTCGGCCCTACCCTAATACTCGCTGCAACGCTGATGGACACTTCAGACAGAAGTTTTATCGGCAAACTTGAGCACCTGCGGTTCATCTAATGCCTGCCGATCATCAATGTCAGTGGATCGGTATTTTGGCAGGTGTTCTCAGACAGTGATTCCATTAGGAAACCGCCCGCATCCTGTGCGCTCGTGACCAGCCTCTTACTTGCCTTCATTCCTACAAAAATCCTGTACGATTTTCTAGATAGAGGTGTAATCAGAATGGCAAGTACCTACACAGACACAAAAATCGGAGGATTACTTTACTGCGTATGCCAACCTTCCAAGTCACTAACTAAAAACCAACTACAATTAAATGATTTATTCAGTTTAACTAATTTCCTAGATCAAGATTTACACCTAAATATATGGTAATTTCTAACTACAGAGTCATCCGAGTTAGGGGAGTCTGTATTCACGTAAAAGATAGCTAATACTGTGAAGACTTTTGCTTTGTGCGATGTTCTAAGACAGTCATTTTGCACAACTTGTGTGCAATGCATCATCATAGCGGATTAAACGAATGAGCCTAGGGTAGAATAAGGACTTTTAAACCATGGTTAGATCACCCAAAAGTGCCAGCCTCAAAAATCCTTTTGACGCACCCCAAGAAAAACGATTTGAAATTCCTGGTGAGTTGACTCGTGAGCCAGGCATCTACGAAGACGCATTAAAAGTTGCATGGGAGCTCCAGCAGCGTCCAAAGAATCCCCCGATTGCTGCAATTGAGCGTCAGCATCAGAAAAATAGAATGACGGTCTGGGAACGGATCGCTCTATTCGCGGACGGACAGCCAACAGTCCTCTTCCAGAACTGGGGGCCAAATCTCGATGGTGCGGGTCTTGTTACAGCTCTAGCAAAAGTAGGTGGCCGGGATGTTGCCATATATGGTCATGACTTTACGGTGCGAGCAGGCTCGATGGATGCGACCAACGGGTCAAAACTCGCACAATTATTCGAAACTGCAGCCAAATTAGGCATCCCAGTAGTTGGATTTAATGACTCAGCGGGCGCCTATGTACCTGCTGGTGTCGGTGGGTTAGACGGCTACGCAGAAGCATTTCGGGCACTTCGAGAAATCTCAGGTCGGGTCCCGTCGATTATGTGCATGTTCGGTTTCAATGCTGGCGGCGGTTCATATCTTCCTCGCCAAGGCTCTTTCGTAATCCAGCCTAGTAATACGTTTTTTGGACTGACTGGCCCGTCAGTTATCAAAAGCGTTCTTGGCGAGGAAGTCACTCCCGATGAACTGGGTGGTCCAAATGTACACAGCCAGACAGGGGTAACTGATTTTGTGGTCGAAGACGAAGTGCAGGCAATCCGTAAAGTAAAACGTCTCCTTCGCTTCCTCCCGTCAAACAATGAAACCATGGCACCCTTTCAGGCAACATCTGATCCAATTTCAAGAAAGACTTGGGATGCAGATATTCTACTCAAACGAGCTTTCAATTCACCGAGTGGATTCAATACACCGCTAGATATCACCATCATGATCCAACAGATTTGTGACCACGGTGACTTTGACGAATTCCAACCAAGCCGGGCACGGAATACCATTTGCGCTTTTGGGCGTATCGCAGGACATGTTATTGGATTCTGCGCCAATAACTCTGCCGTGGCCTCTGGACAGATAGATATTGATGCCGCTACTAAGAATGCGCGGTTTATCCGTTTTTGTAACTTATACAACATCCCGATGCTATTTATGGAAGATACTACCGGATTCTTGCCAGGACGGGACCAAGAAAGCAGAGGAATTGTGCAAGCTGGCCGCTCCATGCTTGACTCCATTATAGATCTTCGTGTTCCACGCTTTCTTTTGATCATTCGAAATGCGTTTGGTGGAGCCTATGCTGCATTTAACAACTACAAGCTTGGTGCAGACATGGTCTTTGCACTTCCCACTACACGCCTTGCCGTGATGGGGACCGCTGGAATAGAGTTTATCTACAAGGACGAGCTCAAGAGCATTCGTCTGGAAGCAAAGCAGCGTTCCCAAAAAAGTGACCCGACAGTTGGCCAATGGCTCAAACAACAAGAAATGCTCCTCAGACGGCGCTATGAGGAAGAACTCATGAATCCCAAAGAGGCACTCGCACTCGGTTCGATTAGCCAAATCGTAATGCCACAAGATGTGCGCCAGACGCTCGGCGAAAACTTCATTCGTTATATCGAGGCGTATCGGCCTCAACCGATGAAAGCAGTTCAGAGAGAATTCCACTAATGCAGCACAATTTGACTCAGCAAAACCGTCGGTTGACTAAGTCAAAATCTTCTTGGGTGTCTCAATTTGGTTGTGAAGAAATCGATTGCTTAATTATTTGCCGCGGTCCAATTCGCAGAGAAGTCATTGATGTGCTGACCGAAATGGGGGCGAAGTGCAGTATTTTACTATCGGAAAAAGACTCTATTACCTACCAAAATGCATTGGCGCCTGAACTCCGCCTAATATCAGATCCAAGCCGTATCCATCGCGTACCTGATTATACAGGGACATCAAAAGAAGAGCGAAACCAAAGGATTCAACAGATCATTAAAATTGCTAAAGATAATGGTCATAACTCAGTTTTCGCAGGCTATGGATTTATGGCCGAAGAAGAAAATTTGGTGAGCGCGATTGAAGAGTCTGGCCTTACCTTTATAGGGCCATGCTCGAAGACTATTCGTCGGGCCGGTCTCAAAGACGAAGCAAAACGAACAGCTTTAGCTTGTAAAGTCTCTGTCGTTCCTGGCGTGGATGATCTGACTACTCGCACGCTACTGGCGAAAGCCCAAGAAGGAAATGGCCTTGATTCTATTGCTAAATCACATGGGTTAGATGCTCCGAGCGGAGGTTCTAATGAAGAACAGGCCAAGATACTTCTTGCTGCAAGTTACGAGGCTCTAGTTGATCTCGTCACTATCGATGAGATAGCGAAACAAGCCCAAAAAGAGATCGCCATACTATTCGAGCGACAACCAAATAATAGGATACGACTAAAGGCAATTGGCGGAGGCGGAGGCAAGGGTCAGCGTATTCTAGCTGCTCCTAAAGACTATAGCGGAAGCCGAAAACAACAGGTCCAAGAGGCATCGAGTAAGGTGCCTACTCTGCTCCGTGAAGTCTTAAATGAAGTCAAAGCAACAGGCCGAGGCGACAACAAAAATGTATTAATTGAGCTCAATATCGAAACCACGCGCCACCAAGAAATTCAGGTAATAGGGAATGGCTCTTGGTGTCTAACACTAGGCGGACGAGATTGCTCACTGCAAATGCATGAGCAAAAGTTGCTTGAAATTTCAAGTACTTTAGAGAGCCTTCAAAGCGCTATTCAGATGTCGAATACTCAGCCTGAACGCAAGACTGCATTAGAACTGGATCTAAAAATTCTTGAACAGATGGAGAATGAAGCCACACGTTTTGGTGAGGCCGTCGGACTAGACTCAGTTTCTACGTTCGAATGTATAGTGGATGATGGCCAGCATTTTTTCATGGAAATGAATACGCGAATCCAGGTTGAACACCGAGTCAGTGAACTCTGTTATGGGCTTCGATTCGAAAATCCTTTAGATCCATCTGAAGCCTTCGTAGTTAACTCCCTAGTTGAAGCCATGACAATCATCGCTTGGCACAAAGACCAACTTCCAAAACCAACTCGTATACCTCGGGTTCCCTCCTCAGTTGAAGTGCGGCTAAATGCAACCAATGCGGCTCTTGCACCCCATGCCGGAGGTATCATTGAATACTGGTCACCTCCAATTGAAGGTGAAATTCGTGATGATCAGGGCATCTGTGTAAAAAATCCAGATACTGGTGAGTTCATGAAATACACTTTAGCTGGAGCTTACGACTCTAATGTGGCACTGCTGCTGACCGTTGGAAATGATCGCATCGCAAGCTATCGCGGCATGGCTGAAGTACTTCGGAAAATGAAGATCGATGGCCAGGATGTTCAAACTAACTTAGAATTCCACTATGGATTGATACATTGGTTCCTCGCCCAAGATCCCTATGCCAAATCAACAACAGCTTTTATTCAAGCATACTTAACACTGACTGCCCTACTCTTTGAAGAGGTCACGAAACTCGATTTAAATGCAGGTTTTGCAAAGCTCCGCGACGAATCGAATCACGCTGACGTATTTGCCAGAAAGCAAACCTTAATTACGCGTCCACTGCAGTCTTTGATAACCAACCCACACCTACTGATTGGTTGGATTTCTAAGGTTCGTCATAACTGGACAATCAATCAAAACAGATTTATCTGGAATACTAATCCATTCGAGATCTTGGCTGATCTTTATCATTACCTAAATATGGACTTTTTTAAGAATGTTCCAGCACTCAACGTTATGTGGGATCACGATCAATTGATTTTAGATCAGGGTCTCACCTTCTATCGTGATCTAGAAGATCATTTTGGCGAAAAAACCTGGTTAAAGTGGCAAGAATTACTTACCGATAGCGATACTCCCCAGGGAATAGATGACGAAACTTGGAGCAACGTGCAATCTGCCCACTCAGGCTTTCAGCTAGGGCTAGATCTCTTAGGGCTAGTCGCCAAAACTAGTCTAACAGTGGGCTTCGAAGACCTGCGAGTGAATGAAGATTTAACGGTTACAATTCCGAGTCGCCTTAAAGATAATAAACTCACCGAACGCGCAAGAAAGATTCTTGTACCACCCCCGGTTGCCTCGGCCAATGAAATCGTGGCTGTCTCTGGCGGCATGTTCTACGCTCAGGAAATTCCTGGCGCAGCACCTTTTCTATCAGACGGAGCCCACTTCAAAGTAGGAGATCCGCTATACATTATCGAGGTCATGAAGATGTTTAACAAAGTGAATGCTGAATTTGCGGGGACAGTAACGGAAGTGCTTATTGATCAAAGTGATGGTGTAATCGTTACAAAAGGCGAAGCGTTGTATCGTATTAAGCCTGATGAAGTAGCAGGAGAAATCGATAATGATGCGCTTGCTCAAGTACGGTTAACACACACAGCTGAACAACTAAACACGTTGTGAGGACACCATGACTGACAAAAATCGGTGGGCAGAACTAGTAGCCAAAGAATCCAAAGGTCTTACCCCGGATGAAATGACGTGGTTCACACCAGAGGGTATTGGCTTAAAAATTCTTTACACCGAAGACGACGTTAAAGAATTGCCAGATCGGCAAAGCATGCCGGGCATGGCACCCTTCATACGTGGACCCAAAGCAACAATGTACGCCGGTAAGCCTTGGACTATACGCCAGTACGCAGGATTCTCGACAGCCGAAGAGTCCAATGCCTTTTATCGGAAAGCATTGGCGGCCGGCGGCCAAGGAATATCGGTCGCCTTTGACTTAGCCACTCACCGAGGCTACGACTCGGATCACCCTCGCGTCTCTGGTGATGTGGGCAAAGCTGGTGTGGCAATAGATTCTGTCGAAGATATGAAAATTCTTTTCGACGAAATTCCACTAGAGCAAATATCTGTATCTATGACAATGAATGGTGCCGTATTACCAGTGCTTGCCGGATATATCGTAGCCGCTGAAGAGCAAGGAGTGCCTCAGGATAAACTCGCGGGAACCATACAGAATGATATTTTAAAAGAGTTCATGGTCCGGAATCCCTACATCTATCCACCAGAACCGTCCATGCGCATTATTAGCGACATTATCAGCTATTGCTCGGAACATATGCCCAAGTTCAATACGATTTCAATTTCGGGATACCACATACAAGAAGCAGGAGCAGATGCGGCACTTGAGCTTGCCTATACCTTGGCAGATGGCAAAGAATATATTCGTACCGCGCTTGCCGCAGGCCTCGATATCGATCAATTCGCACCCAGACTTTCCTTCTTTTTCGGCATCAGCATGAATTTTTATATGGAAATAGCAAAGCTCCGTGCAGCCAGAATGCTTTGGCACGAGATCACCAGCGAATTCAATCCAAAATCCGAGCGCTCGACCGTTCTCAGAACCCACTGTCAAACATCTGGCTGGTCCCTAACGGAGCAAGACCCTTATAATAATGTGGTTCGCACAACAATTGAGGCTCTGGCTGCTATATTCGGTGGCACCCAATCATTACACACCAATTCATTTGACGAGGCTATCGGATTACCAACCGAATTTAGTGCGCGCATTGCACGAAATACCCAGTTGATCCTCCAAGAAGAAACTGGAATTCGACAGGTTGTGGATCCTTGGGGCGGGTCATATATGATGGAATCGCTCACCTACGAGCTTGCTGATCGAGCACGCGCGCTGATTAATGAGGTTGAAGAGGAAGGCGGAATGGCTAAAGCCATTGAGGCAGGGCTTCCTAAACTTCGAATTGAAGAATCAGCGACTAACAAACAGGCTCGGATCGATCGCGGCGAAGACGTCATCGTTGGTGTAAATCAGTACCTATTAAGTGAAGAGTCTGAAGATGAGATTGAAGTTCTCTCGATTGACAATGAAAAGGTCCGTGACGCACAAATTCAAGGATTAAATCAAATAAAGAGAGCCCGCAATCAGAGCCATGTCTCAGATTGCCTTGAAGCAATCACTAACTGTGCTACTAATAAGAAAGGTAACCTACTAGCGCTTGCAATTGAAGCCACTCGAGCCAGGTGTACCGTTGGGGAAATCTCTGATGCAATGGAAGTCGTATTTAAAAGATTTCAGTCAACCCATCGGAGCGTATCAGGCGTGTATGGAAGCCACTTTAAAGAAGACTCAGACTGGCAAGTTCTTACTACAAGAATCACAGAATTTGAGAAGAAGGACGGACGCAGACCTCGGATTCTTGTAGCCAAAATAGGGCAAGACGGACACGATCGTGGTGCAAAGATAGTAGCGACAGCGTTCGCTGACCTAGGCTTCGATGTTGACTTAAGTCCTATGTTCTCGACACCTGCAGAGGTGGCGAGGCAAGCAATTGAAAACGATGTGCATGCTATTGGTGTCAGTTCACTTGCGGCAGGCCATTTAACTCTGATACCAGAGTTAACTGAGGCTCTGATCACAGAGGGTTCTACGGACATCATTATTTTTGCGGGCGGGGTCATTCCCAAGAAAGATTATAAAATACTGTATGATCACGGAGTGGCAGCAATCTTTGGACCAGGAAGTCAGATTCTTATCTGTGCTAAATCGGTGTTAGACGCTATCGAGAATGCCTGTGCCTGATATCGATTTTCAGGCGCTTCGCTTAGGTCAGCGTCGAGCGTTAGCCAAAGCTATTACGCTGATCGAATCTACTAATCCAACACATCGAAAAGACGCTGCCATCCTTATTGAGCGGTGTCTTCCAGAGACTGGTAAAAGCCTCCGCATTGGTGTTTCGGGGGTCCCTGGTGTTGGTAAATCAACTTTTATTGAAGCGTTTGGACTATTTCTGATAGGCCTTGGAAAACGCGTTGGGGTGCTCACTGTTGACCCATCATCTCCACTGCATGGTGGATCAATTCTTGGCGATAAAACGCGCATGGAAAATCTATCTAGGGAAGAGAATGCGTTTATCCGTCCCTCGCCAGCTGGCCGTTCCTTAGGCGGGGTTGCAAACCGAACACGAGAAGCAATTTTAGTCGCTGAGTTTGCTGGCTTTGACATCATTTTGGTTGAGACTGTGGGTGTCGGCCAAAGTGAGTATGAGGTGCACTCCATGACTGATTTATTCCTTGTTCTAATGCAGCCTGGCGCTGGGGACGAATTACAAGGAATCAAAAAAGGTATTCTTGAACTTGCTGATTTCATTGTGGTAAACAAAGCCGATGGTTCAGAAGAACGTCTAGCAAGCCAGTCTGTCGCTCATTATAAAAATGCTATGGGAGTTCTCAATCATCAGGGATTTTGGACGCCCGAGGTGCTGTCGATTAGTTCACTATTGCCTTACGGGATAGACAAATTATGGGAGCGTATGGAAGCTTATTGTGAAGCAGGACAGGCATCGATTCCCGAACGCCGTACAAAACAAGCAAGTCAATGGTTTGAAAGACTTTTACACGATGGAATCGCAGATTTTCTGGAAGCCGACTCCTCGTGGGCAATCTTGTATGCTGCCCAAAGAGCTGGGGTAGCACAAGGCGAGATCGCGCCTCCTCATGCCGCCTTAGCATGTATAGCGTCGCTCTCAGACGCTTTGAAAGCTCAGTGAGCCGGTTGCTCCTGTGGGATTTCATAGGCCCGAATAGCTCGAAGTAGGTCGCGCCGGGAGATCTGTCCGATCAACTTTCCAGCTTCGTCCACGACCGGAAAGCGTCTACGATTTGCGCCTAGCATTTTTTCTGCGACCTCAACAATGCCAGATCCTGATTTAACAGTCTCCACAGGCGTAGTCATTACCTCGGCTACCCGTCCACCGATATCGCCCTGATAAGTACCAACTAAAATCGATTTGAGACAGTCTTGCTCAGAAATCATACCAATTAAATCACCTGAATCATTAACTACTGGCGCTCCAGAAATACCTTGGATTAAAAGCAAATCAACTAGAGCTAGTAAATCCATATCAGGTGTTGCTGTCGCAAGGTGCGTTGTCATAAAATCATTTACAAGAATAGATCGGAACATTTTAATTCTCTTTTTCTTATATGCTTAATCGAAGAATACGCTCAAGCGATAGGAGAAAACTAGGTATGCTGAAAAAAATTGACCACATTGGCATTGCCGTCACTGACATCGAAGATGCCATCAACACATACGAAAGGTTGGGTTTTAAGCTCACGGGGCGTGATTTTGTCGAAAATCAAAAGGTGGAAACAGCTTTTTTTCAAATCGGTGATTCCTGCATTGAACTTATTGCCGCCACTGATTTAGATAGTCCAATTGCTAAGTTCATCAAGAAAAATGCGGGAAAAGGAGGGCTTCAACAACTCGCGATCACCGTCACAAATATTGAAGCAGAGCTTGCACGACTCAAGGATGCAGGGTTTACCCTTATCAATGAGGCTCCAGTGTCCGGGGCTCACGGCACTAAGGTCGCCTTTGTTCACCCAAAAGATACCGAGGGCGTGCTACTTGAACTCTGCGAACATAAAAAAACTGAAGGATACTAATGCACCTGGCTACTATCACTCGCTACCCTCTTAAAGGATTTGCAGGAGAACTTCTCGAAAAAATACAGCTTGAAATTGATTGTACGCTTCCGAGGGACCGACAATATGCATTGCAATACCCTGCTAGAATTTCTCCAAAGCCCTCTGCTTGGCGTCCTAAAAAGTTCTTTGTCCAATCAGTCCACACTGATATTTGTGCAGAAGTAAAGATCGCTTGGAAAAAGGATACAGTCTGTTTTAAGTGTGGCGATGCCAGTCTCACCATTAATCGACAGCTGCTCGAGGATGAGGACTTGAGTAAATGGATCGCATCTCTCGACCCCAGGCTTAGCGGTTGCAACATCGAATCATTAGATACTGGTTTCACTGATGAGTCCGAGGCCTATGTTTCATTATTAAACCGAGCAACAATAACCTCAATTGCGGCCGCTACTAGCACACCGGATCATCCGGAACGCTATCGTGGCAACCTCTTGATTGACAACCTTAGAGAATTTAATGAGGCCGAATGGATTGGCCGAAATCTTTTAATAGGGGAAGCTCAATTTCAAGTAGTTAAACCAATCGTCCGCTGCAAAGCCACGGAATGCGACTGGCATGGTTCGCGCATGACTGGATTCCTTGATCATTTAGAACAGACACTTGGACTCAATACTTGTGGAATATTTTTGCGTGTGACTAAAGGTGGTTCAATAGCGAT
>CAZFNA010000032.1:0-19389 GCA_964520465.1 uncultured Pseudomonadales bacterium
GGCTTATGGCGCGACGCTCGTTAACCTTCTAAAAGCCCGTGGTCACTCAGTCCGAGCGGAATATTACGTCAATGATGCTGGCCGGCAGATGAACATACTAGCCTTGAGCGTTTATCTTCGATATCTAGAGAGGTGTGGCGAATTGATCCAATTCCCTTCAGCTGGCTACCAGGGCACATACATCTCAGATCTCGGCCGTATTCTATACGAAGCCGAAGGTATAACTTTAAAAATTTCGTCTGATCTCCTGTTCAAAGACCTCGAAGCCGATTCAGAGGCAACCAAAGATCCTCATATCGATGGATTAATTCAAAACGTAAAATCTGCCCTCGGATCAGGCTGGATGCAGCCATTCGAGCTGGCTCTTTCGTCCATTCTTGAAGACATTAAAAATGATTTATCCGAATTTAAAGCTGAATTTGACGAGTGGTTTAGTGAAAACTCATTGGTAGAGTCAGGAGAAATTGATCAAGCCATTCAAACGCTCAATGACCGAGGTCATTTAGTCAAAAAAGATGGCGCCTTATGGTTCAAATCGACAGAGTTTGGGGATGATAAAGATCGCGTTGTTCGCCGGGATAATGGTACCACCACCTACTTTGCAAGTGATATCGCCTACATCGCAAATAAGTTTGCGCGCGGCTTTGATCGCATCATCTATGTTTGGGGCGCTGATCATCACGGCTACATGATTCGCATCAAAGCCGCAGCTCAAGCGCTGGGCTTTGACCCCGAGAGACTAATAATTCGCTTGGTCCAATTCGCTATCTTGTACAAAGAAGGTGATCGCATTCCAATGTCGACCCGATCCGGTTCGTTCGTCACCCTCAGAGACCTTCGCAGTGATGTTGGACGTGATGCGTGCCGGTATTTTTATACAATGCGCAAGGCAGATCAGCACCTGGATTTTGACTTATCGCTTGCGACAAGTCAGTCAAAAGATAATCCAGTCTATTACGTGCAATACGCTCATGCCAGAATATGTCGTGTGTTTGAAAGCCTTGACCACCAATCTTTTGATCAAGCTCGCGGCATCAAATATCTTGATAAACTGAGCTCACAAGATGAGCTTGACCTCGCCACTCAAATCGGAAAATTTCCAGAAGTAGTCGCTAAGGCCGCAGACACGCTCGAGGCACACCTTCTCTGCTACTATCTGCAAGAGTTAGCGGCAGATTTCCACCACTGGTATAATGGAACACGTCTTTTGGTTGATGATCTAAATACTAGAGACGCGCGTCTAGCTGTGGCTCGATGCGTGCAAATAGTATTGAAAAATGGTCTAAATTTACTCGGCGTAAGTGCACCTGAGATAATGTAATGCGCGACTATTCAAACCAAGCTACAAAACATCGACGCAGGGGGAAAAAGAGCCCGAGTGTAGCCGTTGGTATTTCACTCAGTATAATTTTAACTGGAACAGCTGCAGCGGCCTTGACCTGGCTAAATCATACGGCATTGGTGAAAAAAGACTCTTTAGTTGTCGAGCAGCCAAAAGTAAAAGTGGCAATCGATGCCCCTTTGGCAGAAGACGAAGCAGTCTTAATAAGTCACGAAAACCCTGAGGCAACAGAAAATTTTTACACTTTTTATGATTTGTTGGTAACTGGTGAAGTTCCAATTGACGTCAAAGATGGAAAGACCTTAGACGATGCTATTTCGCAGCAGTTAAAGAGCACGTTCATCCAGGCTGCATCCTTCCGAACACATGAAGCGGCTGAGAGAACTCGTGTTGCACTTCTTTTTTTAGATCTGAAAGCTCGCGTGGTCCCCCCTAGTTCCAACGCTGGCGAATGGTATCGTATCGTTCTGGGTCCATTTAAAACTAAACGTGATATGAGCGCGGCGGCTGATGTACTAGCAAAGAACGGGTTCGATGCCCAGGTTAGAAAGGAGTAATCATGGAGCAGTTCCACGGGACAACTATTGTATCTGTTCGCAGAGGCGACGTAGTCTGTATTGGAGGGGATGGGCAAGTTACGCTTGGCAATACTGTGTTGAAAAGAAATGCTAAAAAAGTCAGAAGGCTCCACCAAAACAAGGTGCTCGCAGGATTCGCTGGCGGGACAGCCGATGCATTCACATTATTTGAGCGTTTTGATACAAAATTAGAGAAACATCAAGGCAATTTAACTCGCGCAGCAGTTGAGCTGGCAAAAGACTGGCGACAAGATCGGATGCTTAGGCGATTAGAAGCTATCTTAGCGGTTGCCGATACTGAGACTTCACTCATCATTACTGGGAATGGGGATGTAATGGAGCCTGAGGACGGCATCATTGCCATCGGTTCTGGCGGTCCATTTGCACAAGCTTCTGCTTATACGCTCCTGCGGAATACAGAACTTCCGGCACGGACAATCGTTGAAGAGGCCCTCAAGGCCGCCAGCGAAATATGTATATATACTAACAATAATTTTACCATTGATGAACTAAATGCAAATCATGACTGATCTATCACCTCAAGACATCGTCTCGCAGTTAGACCGCTATATTATCGGTCAAGCGGATGCAAAACGGGCTGTGGCTATTGCTCTTAGAAATCGCTGGCGACGCATGAAGCTTGCCGAAGATCTGGCAAAAGAAGTAACGCCAAAAAATATTTTGATGATCGGTCCGACAGGAGTTGGAAAAACCGAAATAGCACGTCGCCTAGCAAAGCTTGCAAATGCCCCATTTATTAAAATTGAAGCCACCAAATTTACTGAGGTGGGCTACGTCGGGCGGGATGTTGAATCCATAATTCGCGATCTTGTTAGCGTAGCAATTAAAGATGAGCGTGAGCTACAAATGCTCAAAGTGCGTCATCAAGCTGAGGATCGTGCTGAAGATCGAATTTTAAATATCTTGCTTCCGCTGCCTCGGGGAGATCAACCGATTCAGTCAGATACTCCCGGTGCGCGCCAGGTATTTCGGAAGAAACTTCGTGAAGGCGAGCTTGATGATAAGGAAATTGAAATCGATGTTCTTGCAGCAGGTGTTGGCATCGATATTATGACCCCACCAGGTATGGAGGAAATGGCAGGCCAATTGCAAGATATGTTCTCCAAGTTCGGCCAAGATAAAAAGAAAAAACGGAAACTTCCGATCCGAGATGCGTACAAAATCCTAGCGGATGAAGAAGCTACCCGGCTGATCGTAGATGATGATGTCAAAGTGACAGCAATTCAAAACGTGGAAAGCCGCGGGATTGTATTCCTCGATGAAATCGATAAAGTCTGTGGCCGTGAAAATAACCAGGGCGCAGATGTAAGTCGTGAAGGAGTTCAGCGTGATCTACTTCCGTTGATTGAAGGAACAACGGTTCAAACGAAATTTGGTTCAGTAAAAACTGATCATATTTTATTTATCGCTTCTGGCGCATTTCACTTATCAAAGCCATCAGATCTTGTCCCGGAACTGCAGGGCCGATTACCCATTCGTGTCGAACTTGATGCACTAACTCCTTTCGATTTTAAACGAATTCTTACTGAACCAGAGCATTCGTTGGTCACACAATATCAAGCATTATTGAGGACCGACGGTATCGATATTGAATTCGACGATAGTGGAATTGAAAGCATTGCCGAAATAGCAGCCAGCGTGAATGAAAAGACAGAGAATATTGGAGCTCGACGATTACACACTTTGGTTGAAAGGGTTCTAGAAGATCTTCTGTTCCAGACCGATCGAAAATCTAAACAGCCGGTCATGATTGATCGTAAATATGTCGAATCTCGCCTGTCTGAACTCAGTCAGGATGAGGATTTGTCAAAGTATATTCTCTGAGGCTATATGAAAAATACTACCCATTTCGGATTCAAGGAAATTCCCTCAGAGGAGAAAACGCATCGTGTACGGCAAGTTTTCAATAGTGTGGCTCCCCAATACGATTTGATGAATGACATAATGTCTGCGGGCCTACACCGGCTATGGAAACGAGTAGCCATCGAATCGATCGCAATACGTCCCGCGATGCAGGTTTTAGATTTAGCCGCAGGAACAGGTGATTTAGGGCGGAGTATGGCTAAGCGTGCAGGATCTGAAGGGAATGTGATACTTGCAGATATCAACGATCAGATGTTGCGTATCGGACGCGACCGTTGCATCAATCAGGGGCAGCTCAAAGGCCTTACCTGGTGCCAGTGCGATGCTGAAAACTTACCATATTCAGAAGATTCTTTCGATCGGGTTACCATAGGATTCGGACTACGTAATGTCACAAATAAAGAAATCGCCTTGAAAGAAATGCTGCGCGTGCTAAAACCGGGCGGAAAAGCTTTGATTTTAGAATTCTCCAAACCTATCTCTCGCTCGCTTACACAGTTATACGATGTTTACAGTTTCTCAATTTTGCCTCTAATGGGACAACTAATCACACAAGATAGAGATTCTTATCAATATCTTGCCGAATCAATCCGGAAACATCCAGATCAGGAAACACTAAGTCAAATGATGACAGATTCTGGATTCACTTCTATTTCTTACCAAAATCTCTCTGGTGGCATCGTGGCAATCCATATTGGAATGAAGTCATGATACCTAGACTCGCACTTGCCGGACTAATACCTAAGGTAGAACAAGTTATAAATGGGGGTATGAAAGCAGCAGATATTAAGCCCGAACAACTCGCGCTAATGGCCGGGAAAGTACTAAAGTTGAGCATCACAGATCTCAATCTGGATATCTGGGTAATCTGCGACAAGACGCGGTGGTGGCTGGCGACTGAGCCACAGGATAGCCCAGATATTGAGTTATCCGGCAGCTTCGGGAGTTTTATCGAAACACTACGATCAATAACACAGCCCAATAGACCACTGGTTTTTGAAGGCCTGGACATCAGGGGTAACATAGGCGTTCTACAAACCATGCAAACTATGTTTCAAGCCATGAATTTAGATTGGGAGAATATTGTCACCAAAGAACTTGGGCCTATACCAGCGGGAATTTTGATTAAAACGCTGCGACGATTACGTAGTCAATCGCTTATCAGTCGCGATTCCCTGAGGCAGCAGGCTAAAGAATTCATGCAAGCAGAACAAAAGACGATACTCACGAACGCATATTATGAAGATGCTTCTGCTCGCGTTTACAAGCTTACGCGTCAACTAGATCGTCTCGAAGCACGCATTAGTCGTCTGGAACCCCCGCATGGGTAGTTCATTTCGCTTACTCAAGATTCTAAGAGTTCTATTTAGCGAGAGAGTCGACGAATTATTACCTCAGCCAAAAAAGGGCATATTAAAGGCATTAACTTGGTTAATGCCTTCGGTCAAGACGAAACGGTCTCGTGGCGAACGATTGCGTGATGCACTCCAAACCCTTGGGCCAGTCTTCGTGAAATTTGGTCAAATGTTATCAACACGTCGCGATCTACTGCCACTCGATATCTCAGGGCCACTGGCTGAACTACAAGATCGCGTAAGGCCGTTTCCCGGCGACGTCTCAAAAGGGATTATAGAACGAAATTTAGGCTGTTCTGTTGATGAAGTGTTCAGTGAATTCGACGCAGAACCGATGGCATCTGCGTCAGTTGCACAGGTTCACGCCGCTCGGTTGAAAACAGGTGAAGAAGTTATTGTAAAAGTGATTCGTCCTAAAATCGAAAAAGTGATCGAAGAAGATCTTAAGCTAATGATGACAATCGCCAAGTTCGTTGAAAAAAACTTTTTAGATGGAAAACGGCTTAAATTAGTACAAGTTGTAACTGATTACCGAATGACCATACTAGACGAACTTGATCTCATGAGAGAAGCCGCAAACACCGCCCTAATTCGACGTAATTTTGCAGATTCACCGATTTGCTACGTGCCTCAAATTTATTGGGACTATACACGTCGAGACGTCATGGTAGAAGAGCGAATTTATGGTGTCCCAATCTCACGCTTAGATATTTTTAAAGATAAAAAAGTAAATATGAAGAAGTTGGCAGAACGGGGGGTTGAGATATTTTTCACTCAAGTTTTTGATCATAGCTTTTTTCATGCAGACATGCATCCAGGCAACGTATTTGTCGATATTAGCGATCCTGAAAATCCGATTTATAAGGCAATAGATTTTGGCATTGTTGGCACACTAGACCCCGAGTCTCAGGCATATTTAGCGCAGAATCTAATTGCATTTTTTGATAGGGATTATCGAGCAGTTGCTGAACTCCATGTGGAATCAGGTTGGGTTCCAAAAGATACCAATATTGGTGACTTTGAGAGTGCCATTCGAACCGTCTGTGAGCCCATTTTTCAAAAACCACTGGGTGAAATTAGCTTTGGAGTTTTATTACTCCGTCTCTTCGAAGTTGCAAGGCGCTTCCAGATGGAGGTACAACCCCAATTAGTTTTACTTCAGAAGACACTACTAAATATAGAAGGTTTAGGCCGTGAACTTTATCCCGAGCTTGATTTATGGCAAACCGGAAAACCTTTTTTAGAACGATGGGTCAAAGAGCGATTGGGACCGAAAGGAATCATTGACTATGCAAAACGCAACGTGTCCCGTTGGGCAGTTCAATTTCCAGCCTTAACTAATACATTGCTGTCCACGCCTAAGCGCCTTGAAACACTCGAGATCAACCAACAGCGCCAAGCCAATGCAATGACTCATCTGGCTCAAGAAGCTAAAAGAAGGATGCTCTGGAGCCATGTATGGGTAATCATTGGCATTAGCGGTATGGTAGTGTCAGCATCAGTGCTAGTTTCCAGATATGGATGGGCAAATGCGTATTGGCCTTTCGTAATTGGAGCTTTCTCCCTAGTACTTCTTTTAAGGCGATAAGCATGAAGTTTGTGAGCGAATTAAACTTAAAAAATTTGCTTGAAGCGGTTAATTTTAATTCCGATGGTTTAATTTGTGCAATAGCACAAGATCATAATTCAAAAGAGATTTTAATGGTTGCCTGGATGAATCGAAAAGCACTAAGTGAGACGCTAAAGACAGGACAGGGGATTTATTTCTCTCGCTCAAGGCGTAAGCTATGGCGTAAAGGTGAGTCTTCCGGTCAAACCCAGCAAATCATAGACATCCGGATTGATTGCGACAAAGACGCCCTACTTCTAAGCGTCTTACAGACTGGGGTGGCTTGCCATACAGGACGAGTCAGTTGTTTTTCGTGGGCACCCACAGCGAATGGTACCTGGGAACCTGTAAAATCCGTCAAGACAGATCCAGAAACCTTATATAGAGGGAATCAATGACAGTCATCGAAGTATTGGAGGACATGCTCGCCGAGCGACGCTTCGGAGATCCCGAAAAATCATACGTGGCCAAGCTACATCATAAAGGTATCGACCATATTTTACGGAAAGTGGGCGAAGAGGCAACAGAGGTTGTAATAGCAGCAAAAGATGCTGCTCGATCAATGAATAACGAAGACGTGATTCATGAAGTCGCTGACCTCTGGTTTCACACCTTGGTACTACTTTCTCATTTAGAAGAGCCTCCAAGTGCTGTTATAGCTGAGCTCGAAAGGCGTCTGGGAGTAAGCGGTTTAGTTGAGAAAGCAAAACGGAACCATACAGATGGCTGATTGTTTATTTTGCAAAATTCTAGACGGGGAAATTCCAGCAGAGGTCATTTATGAAGATAATGACTGTTTTGCTTTTCGGGATATTAATCCGAAGGCACCAGTACATTTTTTGGTCATTCCGCGTCGTCATATTGAAAATTTATTTGATGCCGCTGTATCCGATGAGGCCCTTCTTGGACGAATTCAGCTCAAGATTCCCGAGATAGCTATAAAAGAAGGGCTGGATTCAGGGTTCAGAACAGTGTTGAATACGGGACCCGGTGGACATCAAGAGGTCTATCATATGCACTATCATGTCCTCGGAGGCGGGCCATTTACTGGCTTTAATTAAAAACGCATAAAACAATAGGAGCCCATTATGGGAATTGGTGGTATCAGCATTTGGCAATTACTAATCGTATTGGCGATAGTCATTATGATTTTTGGTACCAAAAAATTGAAGTCTCTAGGTGCTGACCTAGGAAGTGCAGTTAAAGGATTTCGTCATTCGGTAACTGACAAGGGTGAAGATAAAGGTACTGATGAGACAATGGAGCCAACTACTGACAACACCGTCCAGCAGAAGCAGACGGAAGAGCAGCAGACGGCACATCAGGCTGAAACAAAAGAGAAAGTTTAAGTGTTTGATATTGGAGCGACAGAACTTTTGCTCGTCGCGATCATTGGTTTGGTTGTTGTTGGTCCTGAGCGCCTACCAAGACTTGCTAGAGCGCTTGGTCTCTGGGTCAAGCGTCTGCGTGGCCAAGTGGCAACAATTCAGAAAGATATTAATCGAGAGCTTGAGCTTGAAGACCTCAAGCAGCAGCTGCAGGGGCGGGGTGGCGGTCTCAAGATGGAAGATATTACCGGTGATGACCCGCTCGGCCTGAACCAACAAACCACCAACGTAACGACGGATAAGAATGAGCGATCCAAGCCTAACTAACCAGCCATTGATCGCACATCTGATTGAATTACGTGATCGACTTATCCGAATTTTAATAGTTATCCTATTGTTTTTTATAATATTTATTGCATTTGCCAACGATTTATATGCATATTTGGCAGAGCCTTTGCAATCGCTGCTACCCGAGGGCGCATCTATGATCGCAACTCAGGTCGCCTCTCCCTTTCTTGCGCCATTCAAACTGGCGCTATATTTGAGTGTGTACTGCGGCGCGCCGATGATTTTGTATCAAACGTGGGGGTTCATAGCACCAGGCCTGTATGACGACGAGAAAAAACTAGCGGGGCCATTATTAATTTCTAGTATTGGTCTTTTTTATGCCGGTATGGCGTTTGCGTACTTTGCTGTGTTCCCACTAGTTTTTGGGTTTTTCACAACGGTCGGACCGACCGGCGTCACAATCATGACAGACATCGACGCCTATCTATCTTTTGTTTTAAAGCTTTTCCTCGCCTTTGGATTGGCATTCGAAATCCCTATAGCAACGATGTTATTGATCAAAGCAGGGATTGCATCCCCAGAGTCTTTGAAAGAAAAAAGACCTTATATTTTTATCGGCTGCTTTGTCGTCGGCATGCTATTAACCCCTCCTGATGTAATCAGTCAAACATTGTTAGCCTTTCCTATGTGGCTTTTATTTGAAATAGGCTTAATCGGCGCACGTTTTCTTGGTGGCAAAGCCGCGGAAGAATCAGACGAGGTACAGTCCTCGGACAGCTCAAGTCAAGAAGTCCCAGTAGTAGAGAATGAAGCTAGTGATGGGAAGGGTGAGATCGATGAATCTGATCTATACAGCCGAATTAATTCGGATTCAAATGATTCACCTGTGATCGAAGAATTGGATGATCCAACGCCATTAGATGATGAATCAGATGAGGGCCCCAAAAAACCACATGCTGATAAATAATTGATGTTTAGATTTGCAGAACATGTCATTACTGGCCCGACATTTTACTTCAGTCTTACAAAAGCCAAAATGGAACATTAAGCGAATCCAAAGATGATCAGTAAAAGAGTTCGACGTTGTCTTATAAATGTAACTGAAAGAAGATTGTGAGCGCCTCGGGTGGACATCATCTTTGGTAAGACATTTCTATTCCTCGTTGAATAATTGCTTGCGCCCGCTAATAGGACGGCAGGCATCTAGCTTGCAGCCTTTTTTCGTCCGGCACGCTTGCGATCGGAATCTTTAAGCAACTTCTTTCGAAGTCGAATATGGTTTGGTGTTACCTCTACCAACTCATCATCATCGATGAACTCAAGAGCTGATTCAAGTGTCAACCGGATAGGCGGGGAAAGCGTAAGAGCCTCATCAGTTCCAGATGCTCGGACATTTGTCAGTTGCTTTCCTTTGACAGGATTTACTGGCAAATCATTATCACGAGAATGAATCCCTAAAAGCATCCCTTCATATACATCAACTCCTGCTCCAACTATTAAACGACCACGATCCTGAAGAGGGAATAGAGAATAAGCTGTGGTGGAGCCATTAATCATCGATACTAGAACTCCATTGGCCCGATTACCCAAATCTCCTTGCTTCACGGGCCCATAGTGATCAAACACTTGGTTCATAATTCCTGTACCTGAAGTCATAGTAAGAAAGTTTGAACGAAAGCCAATCAGACCGCGAGCAGCAATAATATATTCTAAGCGGATCCGGCCCTGACCATCAGGGACCATATTTTTCATCTCGCCCCTACGGAGGCCCAGTGCCTCCATAGTAATTCCTTGGTGTTGCTCTTCGATATCAAAGACCACAAGTTCATAGGGCTCTTGCTTCACACCTTCAAGTACTTTAACAATCACTTCTGGACGCGATACACCAAGCTCAAAGCCTTCTCTTCGCATGGATTCGATCAAAACCGAAAGGTGTAGTTCTCCCCGACCAGATACCTTGAACTTATCTGGCGAGTCTCCCTGAACCACTCGTAGAGCAACGTTGTGAATTAACTCCCTTTCAAGGCGTTCTTTAATATTTCGAGATGTGACATATTTTCCATCTTGACCAGCAAAAGGACTATCATTCACTTGAAAGGTCATACTAACTGTCGGCTCATCAACGCTCAGTGGTGGCAACTTTTCCGGCGCCTCGACTGAACAAATAGTATCTGAAATTGATAACGGCTCCACACCAGTAATACATACGATATCGCCAGCCGAAGCCTCGCTCTGCTCGATTCTTTCCAGACCCATATAACCTAGAATCTGCAAAACCTTTCCCTTTCGAGTGGAACCATCAGACCCGACAGTGATTATCTGCTGGTTACGTTTTAGCGTCCCTCGGCGGATTCTGCCTACACCGATAACGCCCTGGAATGAGTTGTAGTCTAAAGCTGAAATTTGTAATTGCAGAGGGCCATCAAAATCAACTTCCGGCGCAGGGCAGTGATCTATAATCGCTTGCAATACTGGCTCCATGGTCTCAGACAGATGAGCTGGCTCTAGCCCAGATAGGCCGTTGATCGCCGAACAATAAACAACCGGAAAATCCAACTGATCATCAGTCGCACCTAATTGATCAAATAGATCAAAAACTTTGTCGATCGCTCCGTGAGGGTCAGCTCCAGCCTTATCAACTTTATTCACAATAACAATCGGTTTAAGACCCTGAGCAAATGCTTTTTGAGTTACAAAACGAGTTTGTGGCATTGGACCCTCTGCAGCATCGACCACCAGAAGCACTGCATCGACCATAGAAAGAACCCGTTCGACTTCCCCACCAAAATCTGCATGCCCAGGCGTATCAACAACATTGATACGGTAACCATTCCAATTTAAGCAGGTATTTTTCGCTAAAATTGTAATGCCACGTTCTTTTTCCTGGTCATTGGAATCCATTACGCGTTCGTTATGAATATCTTTGCGATCTAGCGTCCCCGAAGCCGCAAGCAGCTTATCAACTAGGGTAGTTTTTCCATGGTCAACGTGAGCAATAATCGCTACGTTCCGTATCTGTTTGATCATATTCTGTCCTCCGAGCGCGCGGGAGTATAGCGGACACTCGGTCTAAGCTGTGTGTTTTTTTCAAATACTGCAGCTCGCACAATAATAGTGCAACATCACCAAATAAATGCACAAATAAGGTGCAATTTTAAGATAACTTGCACCACAATAGACTTTCATTCGACGCAAAACCAAGCCCTTAGAAAAACGGCACGGTGATTGCTAGATGCAACAAAGCGCCCGTTCCTGTTAGAACGACATTTTTCAGTTAGACATACGGAGTTTGACATGTCTGAAAACACACTTAAATTAATAGCCGACACCGAAGCTCGCTGGGTAGATCTACGCTTTACTGATCCACGCGGTAAAGAACAGCATGTAACATTCCCAGCGTCTACGGTGGATAGCGAGTTTTTCGCTGAAGGCGCCATGTTTGACGGTTCTTCAATTGCTGGCTGGAAAAGTATTAACGAATCAGACATGATTTTAATGCCAGATGATTCAACACCAGTGGTCGATCCATTTACCGAAGAGGTGACCATTAATCTGCGCTGCAATATCGTCGAGCCAAGTACAATGCTCGGTTATGAGCGAGATCCCCGCTCAGTCGCTGTGCGCGCTGAGGAGTTTTTGAAATCGACGGGTATTGGTGATACCTGTTTCTTTGGGCCCGAACCGGAATTTTTTGTATTCGATAATGTCCAGTGGAAGGCAGACATCTCAGGTGCTATGTACCAAATTGATGCCGAAGAAGCCGCTTGGTCAAGTCACCTAGAGCTAGACGGGGGCAACATGGGCCATCGCCCCTCAGTGAAGGGTGGTTATTTTCCAGTACCTCCAGTTGATTCACACATGGACTTAAGAACGGCAATGTGCGAAACCATGGAGGCGATGGGGCTCGAAGTAGAAGTTCATCACCATGAAGTTGCGACCGCTGGTCAGAACGAAATTGGTGTAAAATTCAACACACTGGTCAAAAAAGCGGATGAAGTACAGATCTTAAAATACGTTGTGCACAACGTAGCCCATGCATATGGTAAAACATCCACATTTATGCCAAAACCACTAGTTGGAGACAACGGGTCGGGTATGCATTGTCATCAATCCATCTGGAAAGATGGTCAAAACCTGTTTTCTGGTAATGGATATGCTGGTTTGTCAGATGAAGCGCTTTTTTATATTGGAGGCATAATCAAACACGCTCGTGCAATAAATGCATTCGCAAACGCATCGACAAACTCATACAAAAGACTCGTTCCTGGATTTGAAGCGCCAGTCATGCTGGCTTATTCCGCTCGTAATCGCTCTGCATCCATCCGGATTCCGTATGTAGCAAGTGCCAAAGCACGTCGAATTGAGGTTCGGTTTCCCGACGCAACAGCTAATCCATATCTGGCATTTTCAGCAATGCTTATGGCCGGCATTGATGGCATCCAAAATAAAATCCATCCAGGTGAAGCGGCAGATAAGGACCTATACGACCTTCCTCCTGAAGAGGCGGCTGAAATTCCAACCGTTGCAGCAAGCTTCGAACAGGCACTGGATGCATTAGATGTTGACAGAGAGTTCTTAACAGTAGGCGGTGTGTTTACAGACGGTATGATAGATGGCTACCTCGAACTCAAGCGCGGTGAAGTCGAGCGCCTAAATATGAGCACGCACCCCGTAGAATTTGGCATGTATTATAGCGTGTAGGATGAAAAGGCCGAGGTTACCCTCGGCTGATTGACCCATGGATACTCAATTACTTGATGCACTTAACACCGGAATCATCCTGCTCAACAAAAATAGAGTTGCCATTTGGGCTAATGACGCGGCAAAACGTATTACAACTATGGGATTGCGGCAATTAGCTTCAGAGCCGTTTGAATATTGGGTTTCTGATAGCCAGATGTCGGAGCTGAGGACCTCCCTTTCTCACTGTATTCGAAGCGATCATAATTTTACGTTCCGTGAATTAATTTTTACTCGAGATGGGCAAAAGACGACCACCGATGTGTCATTTAGTCGACTCTTAAACCCCCTAGAAGAAGGAATGGTTTTGGTTGAGCTCTCAGAGGTCGACCAACTACTAAAAATAACTCGAGATACTAGGACTCTAAGTTATGAGGAAGGATTTCGAAAAGTAGCTCAAGGACTCGCTCACGAAGTTAAAAATCCACTAGGTGGAATTAAAGGTGCTGCACAATTGCTTGCAAAAGAAAAAGGAGCTCAGAATTTTCAGGAATATTTATTAATAATAATTCAAGAAGCCGATCGGCTGAAAGAGTTAGTTGATCGCCTACTCGGTAATTCGCATGCCCCTGAAAACAAAACGTTTAACATTCATCTGATCTTAGAACGAGTTCGGGCGCTATTAGATGCAGAGTCCGCGGGCAGAGTGAAAATAGAACGAGACTACGACCCTAGTCTCCCAGAAGTAACAGCCGACCAGAACCAACTGCTCCAAGCTATCCTAAACATCGCAAAGAATGCGCTTGAAGCAGTTACAGAATCAGACATCAATCAGCCTTCTTTAATTCGATTCACTACTCGGGTAATCAGGCGAACCCAACCCGGCTCTAGAAGGTCACAAGCGATGCTCTGCATCCGAATTGAAGACAACGGGCCAGGTATTCCAACTGACCTACAAGATCGAATTTTTTTCCCTATGGTCTCAGGTCGAGCTCAGGGCTCAGGAATCGGACTCTCTGTCACCGAAACCATACTTTCTCGTCACCGCGGTTGGATTGAGGTGATTTCTGAACCCGGCAACACGACCATAGATGTGATTTTACCTTTTGGAGACGTGCCATGAATTGTAATATTACTGTATGGATTGTCGACGATGATCGTTCAATTAGGTGGGTCTTGGAGAAAGCTCTTAAAGTCGCAGGTCTTAATCACGAGGCGTTCGACTCAGCAAAAGCCGTTCGAAAAGCGTTAGAAAATACTACGCCAACTGTTGTGATGACAGATATTCGAATGCCCGGCGAGGATGGTTTGTCGTTGCTTGAACATTTACATACAGTATCACCTAACTTGCCTGTTATCGTCATGACAGCACACTCAGATCTTGATAGTGCTGTGGCCTCTTATAGCCGTGGAGCATTCGAGTATCTGCCTAAACCATTTGATGTCGACGATGCTATTTTGTTAGTCCAACGCGCACTTGAACGTCAACAAGAATTTTCTGATGCCCCAAAACCTACTTCAGATCTAAAGCACCCACTGATTCTCGGTGAAGCCCCTGCTATGCAGGATGTCTTTCGAGCCATTGGTCGCCTTGCACAAGCAGAAATCTCAGTGCTGATTAACGGAGAATCAGGCACGGGTAAAGAACTGGTTGCCAATGCCCTCCATGCCAATTCACCACGAAAGAAATCGGCGTTCATCGCATTAAACATGGCTGCTATACCGAGGGATTTAGTTGAATCTGAACTCTTTGGGCATGAGAAGGGATCATTTACCGGGGCTATAGGAGCTCGCACCGGCCGTTTTGAGCAGGCCAACGGCGGCACCCTATTTCTCGATGAAATCGGCGACATGCCCTTTGAAACTCAAACTCGATTATTGCGTGTTCTAGCGGACAACGAATTTTACAGGATTGGCGGTACATCGCCCATCAAAGTAAATGTCCGTATAATTGCTGCCACTCATCAGGATTTAGAAGACAACGTACACAAAGGATTATTTCGAGAAGATTTATTTCACAGACTCAATGTGATCCGTATTCAGCTTCCTGCATTACGTGATCGACGAGAAGACATTCCTGCTCTTGCAGAGCACTTCCTAGCAGCAGCTACCAAAGAGATTAATACGGAACCCAAGCACTTGTCTGAAAAAGCCAAGCAAGTCCTAGCCGACTTCAATTGGCCAGGTAACGTCCGCCAACTAGAAAATGTGTGTCGCTGGCTATCGGTAATGGCACCAAACCCACAAATCCAGAAACAAGACCTTCCGCCAGAAGTCAAAACACCCTCAGGTAATCCCGACCGAGTTATGCTGTCTTGGACAGGACTCCTCAAGGAGAGAGTTGCTACTCTGTTAAAATCACATGAAGGCGAAGTTATCACTAAGTTGACAGAAGAATTTGAGCGAGCTCTGATTGAAGTTGCACTTATGGAGACAGCCGGCCGAAAGAAAGAAGCTGCCGAAAAACTTGGATGGGGACGTAATACTCTAACCCGTAAACTCAAAGAACTCGGCTTTGCGAATATAGAAACACAGGATAATTAGTTTTCCGTTTGCTTTTTACGCTGTTCAAGCAAGGCATCAAAATTAATTGGCGCGAGCATAGGTGCTGGAAACGTGGCTCTAACAGCAAGCGAGTCGACAGTTTCACGCGCGTAAGCGAATAGAATATTTGGACACATCGACCCTAATATATGATCAACAGTTTTTTCATCAAAGCCCTGAATAACAAATACACCTGCCTGTTGAACTTCAATCAAAAACGCCATTTTATCGTCAGTCTGAACAGATACGCCAAGCTTTAATATTACTTGATACACAGTGTCCTTTAGTTTTTCGTTAGTTACATCCACTTCGAGATTGAGCTTTGGGTTCCACTCCTTCTCAAAAATCTGCGGTGCTTTCGGTGACTCTAGCGACAGATCCTTAATAAAGATTCGCGCAATTGAAAAATTTTGTTCTACTTCCTCAGACATGAATACCTGCTTCCTCTAACCACATTTTTAGTTCCCCGGACTGAAGTGCACTTTGCGCATCGTCACAACCACCGACATGTCGATCACCAATAAACAACTGTGGTACCGTTCTACGACCTGATCTTTGGATCATTTCCACTCGAATTTCGGTGTTCTGATCCACCCGAATTTCTTCGTATAATACTCCAATATCATCAAATAATTGTTTTGCCCTAATGCAAAAAGGACATACTCCCGTGGTATACATTACAACCTTGCTCATTATGACTTACCTTTCCTTAAAGGCAACGATGCTGCAGTCCACTCCGCCATACCGCCTGAAAGTCTAATAACATTTTCGAAATCTCGTTTTTTTAAAGTTTTTACAACTGAGCCACTAGCCGTTCCCATTTTACACACCACAATTATCGGATGTGTTTTATATCGGTCAAGCTCAGATATCTTTTTATCAAATACGCTAACAGGTAGGTTGTATGCCCCGGCGATATGACCCTGAGAAAAATCTTTCTTTTCTCGTATGTCTAAAATGAGCGCATCATCCCGATTAAGCATCCGAGTTGCTTCAGTTGTGTTAACGCACTTACCAGCTTTCTTCATTTCAGTGTAGTAAAGCGTTCCCGCCGCCGACAACCACAACAAAATGAAAACCCAGTTTTCTTGAGAAAATCCAATAAAATCCTGCATAAATGCTGAGAGACCGTGATCCAAATTGAGACGTCGAGTATAATGATGTATCTGACGAAGTCACGGGTCCCTTGTCAGTTGTTTTCTCAGACCCGTTTTGTAAGAGCGATTTCTGGATTAATACATGCAACCAAAACCCACTGTACTTTTGATTTTGGATGGCTTCGGAGTCCGCGAAGCTGCAGATGATAATGCAATTCATCATGCAATAACCCCTACATTCGATCAATTGGCTGCAAATGCACCTGCTGCAACGCTCGACTCTTCAGGAGAGGCGGTTGGATTACCAGACGGACAGATGGGTAATTCTGAGGTTGGACATATGAATCTTGGGACTGGTCGAATCGTCTATCAGGACCTCACACGTATCAGTCAAGCCATAGACGACGGTACCTTTGAAACAAATGAAGTGCTGGTAAGCACTTGTCGTCAAGCCAAAGAACAAGGCGGGACACTTCACATACTGGGCTTACTTAGCCCTGGTGGTGTTCACAGTCATGAAGATCATATCGAGGCGATGATCGGTCTTGCAAGCTCTCTAGGTGTCCCAATGATTCGCCTGCATGCATTTTTAGACGGTCGAGACACGCCCCCTCGGTCAGCAGAGCCCTCACTAGTCCGCTTCCAGCGACTAGAGACAGTCTATAAGGATTATAAGTTATCTAGTCTCTGCGGTCGTTATTATGCGATGGATCGAGACAATAACTGGGACCGAGTTCAAGCTGCTTTTGACCTCATTACTCGAAGCCAAGCAGAATATTCGGCCGGTACGGCGGTCGAAGCATTACAGCAGGCTTACCAGCGAGGTGAAAATGATGAATTTTTGAAAGCTACCCGCCTTGGCGAATCCTGGGAAATGCGATCAGAGGATGTTGTCGTCATGATGAACTTTAGAGCTGATCGTGCGAGACAAATTACAAAGACACTCACGTCACCGGAGCTCCCCGAACTCAACCGTCCTAAATGGATCGAGAAACTATCAGTTTCTACGCTTACTAGTTATTCGGATGATTTAAATGCTGCTGTCGCATTTCCGCCAGAAATTCTTCACAACACCCTAGGAGAAGTTGTTGCAAAAGCGGGCTTATCGCAATTGCGAATTGCTGAAACAGAAAAGTATGCGCACGTGACATTTTTCTTCAGCGGCGGGAATGAAGCTCTTTTTAATGAAGAGCATCGGGAACTTATACCATCACGGAAGGTGGCTACTTACGATCTCCTGCCAAAAATGAGCGCGCCTGAAATCACTGACTACCTAGTTGATGCTATCATTCAAAAACGCTTCGGTTTGATCGTCTGTAATTACGCAAACGCTGACATGGTAGGACATACGGGTAATTTTTCGGCAACGATAAAGGCGATTGAAGCTCTTGATCAAGAAGTGAATCGTGTAATAAAAGCCTGCGATTTAGTGGGCGGAGCTTGTCTTATTACAGCAGATCATGGAAACGCGGAGCAAATGCAAAACCTTGAAAACGGACAGCCATTCACTGCTCATACAAATGGTCCGGTCCCGATCTGGCTTGCGTCAAATCCCATCAAGGCAAAAGGACTCTCTCACGGCACGCTACGCGACGTTGCTCCTACTCTTCTTCACATACTCCAAATTGAACAGCCTGCAGAGATGACAGGCAAGTCATTGCTGAAGCTCTAATTATGAAATGTATTTGGCTATTTATGTCTCTTTTGAGCATTCAAAGCCAAGCTGCCGAAATCGAGGATGCACAAGGCCAACATTCACAAGCCAAAGAACAACTTGAAACGCTAAAAAAAAGTGTAAAGATTGATTTCAAAAAGTTAGAGGTAATTGAGGCTGAATTAGGTCGACTAGATTTTGAATCAACAAAGCTTATCCAAGAAATCAAATCTGAAGAGCGAGAATTGAAAGTACTTTCTGGAACTCAACAGATGACAGAGCGCAGTATCCAGGCAGTTACTGCCGAACTACAAGCATTATTGGATCAATATCGTAAAGAGTTAAACGCCCTATATGTCACGGGATCGACACTCAGACCAGATATTCAAAGTGATAAAATCCTAGCCGATTATTTGCCTTTTTTACTGAACTCGCGAAAACAAAAGGCAAAAGAAATTAAAAGAATCACCGGAAACCTGCAGAAAATTTTAGATAACCAATCCCAAAATACTAAAAAAGTTCAAAAAAAACTTTTCGATTTGACCGATAAACGTGATGCTCTAGCGCAACACACTGGGGATCAGCGTCGACTGCTTGCCAGTATAAGTCGTAACCTGAGGACCAAGCGGCAGCGTGAAGATGCACTAAGTGCAGATCTACAATCACTAGGCCGACGAATTAGAATACTTCAACTTGAATCTGGTGGTGCTGCACTCTCTCCATTGAAAGGGAAAATGCGCTGGCCTGTTATTGGTCGTGTCTTAAGACGCTTTGGCCAGAATCGAGATGACGGTTTTGGTAGCTGGCACGGACTAGTCGTAAGTACATCACAGAATAGTGAAGTCAAGGCGGTACAATCTGGAAAAGTTGCCTATGCTGGCTATTTGCTTGGCTACGGACTAGTGGTCGTTATTGCACATAATGACGGCTACGCAACAATCTACGGTCACAACAAAAGTCTGAGAGTCGAAACAGGACAAGCAGTTGCGATCAGCCAGATCATTGCGATCGCGGGAAATACAGGTAGTCT